>QNFX01000047.1 GCA_003650125.1 Campylobacterota bacterium | reverse complement strand
TCAGATAGAGGGGGAGAAGAGAAGGTTTTGGGACTTTTTACTCTTATTCAATTAAAGAGCTTTGGAGCAGAACACCGGGTAAATGAAAAAAGTTTAATTTTTGCTCAGGGGATGGATGCTTGGGAGAGTTTAGGAAATTTACCTATATATAATGCTGTTTTTCCTGAGGAAGAAGCAAAACCAGTTGAAAGGCGGGAGGGTGAACGTAAACCCATAACAGCGAGAATATTATTTCATGATGAAACACAAGTACATGATGGTATTTGTGCCAATATTTCCCTAGGAGGACTTAGAATTTTTATGAGTGATTTTCCAGGTAAGCTTGGAGATATCATTTCGATGAATATTCATCCAGAAGATAGTGAGTTTTCCTTTGTGGCCAAAGGAGAGGTAGTTCATATAGTGGAAGGAAATATAGGCTTCTCAGTTAAATTTGTTGATTTGGATGAGGATGCCCAAGGGACCATCGAATCCTATCTAAATAAGTAATAATTATTAAAATAATTCCGATAAGTTTACGTGTCAGAAGATAAATTTAAATTAAAAAGGTTTGGCCGTTATCTACTTCTAGATCATTTAGTTGATGGAGGAATGGCCCAGATTTATCGGGCCAGATTTTTAGGTGAGCAGGCCGATAAAATTGTTGCCATAAAAACGATCAGGCAACAATTTTCCATGGACGAAAATTTTAAAAAGATGTTTATGGATGAAATCAAGGTGACTTTTGATTTAATCCACCCAAATATTGTCCAGACATATGATTATGGTATTAAGGATGAAAAACTCTATGTTGCCATGGAATATGTAGATGGTCGTAATCTTCAGGAATATTTAAAACAGTTAAGAATAAATAAATTTGTTTTTCCAATCGATATCAGTGTCTATATTGCCACCCAAATATGTCGTGCTCTTCATTACTCCCACACTAAAATAGACAAGCTCACCGGAAAAGAGGCCAATATTGTCCACCGGGATATTTCACCTCATAATGTGATGCTAGGCTATGATGGGACAGTAAAGGTTATAGATTATGGTATTGCTAAGGCCGAAACGAATTCAGATTCGACTCGTGCTGGAACAATAAAAGGAAAACTTTCCTATTTAGCACCAGAGTATCTAGAAGGGCTGCCATTAGATGCGAGATACGATGAATTTGCTACAGGGATAACTCTTTGGGAGATGCTTTGTAATCGTAAACTTTTTAAGGCCGAAAATGATCTTGCGGTGTTAAGACTTATTCAGACCTGTGATGTTCCAGCACCATCATCTATTAATCCTAAGGTACCTCCAGAATTAGATCAAATTGTCTTAAAATGCTTATCTAAGGATAGGGAAAAAAGATTTAAAAATTTAGATCAGATGGACAGAGCACTGACTAAATTTTTATTTAAGTCTTTTCCTGATTTTAATCCCTCTGACTTGGGTTATTTCGCCCAACAACTTTTTAAAGAGGATATTGAACAAGATCTTAAAAAACTTTTTGAATTTGGAAAGATTGATATAGCTCCTTATCTAGAAGAACTTAAGAATGAAAAGACAGGAACGCCTAGGAATAAAGAGGAAAAAGAAGAAGAAAAAATTGAAGAGAGAATAGGGATAAAAAAAGAGCAGGTTCTAGATTTTGGATTTGCTGAAAAAAAGGATAAGAAATTTAGTTTTAAGGATTTAAAAAAAGGTCAAACTAAATCAGGGATTTTAGTCAAAAAAGAAAGTGGAGATATTGAGTTTAAAGATGATAATGATAAAACCGCCCAGCTAACCTCTGGGGGGTTGAAAATTGAGGAACAAACTCTAAGATCGACTGGAGGACTTGCTAAAAAAGAAGAGATGAGAGAAAAAAGAAAAGAAAAGGCAAAAAAACTTGAAGAGGCGATTAAAGAAAAACCACACGTTGTTAAAAAAGAAGAGGCAAGATCAAGTAAAAAAAACATATTAGTTGCTAGTATTCTTTTAGCAGCAGTTTATTTTGGATATGAAAGTAATAAAAAGACGGTAGATAAAATTATTGGGAACTTGATGGGGACAGCAGAGCTTTCTGAGTCAAAAAGAGAAATTGCCTCCCAGGAAATAAAACCAAAAACGTTAGGAATGGGACTTTTAATCTTATCTAATTATGATCCAATTACTAATCGAGTATTTTTAAATAGTATTTCAGCAAAGTTGGATGTTTTTGGTGAAGTCAAAATCCAAAAGGGTAAAGACATTGTACTAAGAGTCGAAATTAAAGATCGAGAAAATTTTGTAAAAAATATAAAACTGGGTGCTAATGATAAAAAAATAGAAATGGATATCCCGATAACACCATATGCTAAATACGCCTATCTGAAAATGAACAATGATTGTGCTAAAGGTGAAGTGGAATATAATATTTTTGGTGAAACTAGAATTGAAAATATCCCTATAAAAAAACGAAAAGGATTGGCCTTTCCCTTGAAATTAAGCCCTCAAGGGACCGCTGTTACTACTAAGCATAAGATATTATTTAAAAGTTCAGGAAGAAGTGTTAAGAGAACCTTGAGCCTAATCTTTAAGTCAGAAAATGATATACTAGATTTTTGTCAGGTATTGTTTGAAGAATAAATCTATTGTTTTCTTTTTGTTTGCTTGAAAATATTATTCTCTCTCATATTTCTAAGACGTATGATTTCAGCAGCAGTCTCTTCAATCGCTTTATTAGTAACATTATATATCGGCCATCTTTTATTTTCTTTAAATAATTGATTGGCCCATTCAAGTTCCTCTAATACCTTCTTTTCATCAGCATAATCACCAGAATGCATATTAGCACCAATCCTAGATAATCTTTTTTTCCTGATTTGCATAAGAGCGTCTGGATCAATGGTAAGAGCGAATATTTTTCTTTGATCAACTTCAAAGAGCTCTTTTGGTAGAGAGGAGTCTTTGATTAAAGGAATATTACACGTTTTAATTCCTAACTGGGATAAATAAACTGAAAGAGGTGTTTTTGATGTCCTTGATACTCCAACTAAAATAACATCGGCCAGATGAAGAGATTTAAGATGGCGGCCATCATCGTGATTTAAGGTAAATTCCATCGCTGCCACTCGATTAAAATAATCATCGTTTATAGCATGTAAAAGCCCAGGTTCAGCACTGGGTTCTTGTTCAAAGTAATTTGCAAACACTGTTAAAGTGGGCCCTAGAAGATCTAGGGATCTAACATATTTTTCCTTGGAAATTCTAGCGGTAAATTGCCTAAGCTCAGGAGAGACCATGGTATAAATAATAAGATCGTGGTGAATGGCCGCTTCGGTAAATATCGCCTCAATCTGCTCGCTTGATCTAATATTTTTATAACGGGTGAAAAAAACATCTTTATCTGGAAACTGGGCCATTGCAGCTTTAGATACGGCAGTTGCAGTTTCACCGGTTCCATCAGAGATAATAATGATTTTTAGTTTTTTGTTTTCACCCATAGGTTCCCTTCCAATTAATCTAATCCTAGATTAGAATAGATAATGTATCACTTATGTGAGGAAAGAAAAAAGGTCAAATTCTAAATTATGGAAGGATTTAAAGAATTACAAATAGAATTTAACAAATTTATAAAGGATCCTGAAAAGTATCCAATGCATCCTAGTGATCTTGGTAACTACTTAAAGGGCCTAAGGGCCAGAGATGTTGAGAAATTTAAAAATACCCTTCTTAAATTCCCCCATGAGACTTTAGGCCCTGTTTTACTTGAACTTCCAGAAAAATTACAAAATGAGGCCTTTGCTTTTTTACCCCACGAAAAACTGGCCAGGGCCACGGAAGGATTAGAATCAGATGATGCGACTGACTTAGTGCAAGAATTAGTCGATGCCGATGAGTCTAAAGGCCATGAGGTCATTTCTAAGTTAGAAAAAGATGATCGAGAAGAGATAAATGCTCTGCGACAATACTCCGAAGAGCAGGCCGGTTCTATTATGCAAATGGAGGTATTTAAGGCCTCTGTTGATGAAAATATTCGCAAGGCCATTTCTCGCTTGGCCGATGAAAAAGAAGAAGGAAAGTTAAGAAATATTTATCAAGTTTTTATTGTTGATAAGGAAAATGTTTTAGTGGCCTCGGCCGCTCTATCAGACCTCATCACCATGAATTTTAATATTTCTTTCCAGGATTTGGTAAAAGGCAGAGAATTCCCAGATAAATACAAAGTTAATGAATTTAACTCGATAGAAGATGTTGTTAAATTATTTGAACATTATGATTTAACTTATGCTCCGGTAGTAAATTCTAGGGGAGAACTTTTAGGGCGAATTACTTCAGATGATATCTTTGATGAGATCCAGGATTTGGCCACTGAGCAAATTTATAACTTGGCCGGGGTAGATGATGAAGCAGAGGAAGAAAACTATCTAAGAGTAATTTTCCAAAAAAGGGCCTCCTGGCTTTTGCTTAATTTGATTACAGCTATTTTTGCCTCTTTAGTGATCGCTCAATTTGATGAAACACTTAAGGCCTATATCCCCTTGGCCATATTAATGCCTATTGTGGCCTCTATGGGGGGGAATGCAGGAACGCAAAGTCTAACTGTTATGGTAAGACAAATTGCCTTGGGTGATGTGGTAGGATCGAGTGCTTATTCGGCAATTCGCAAGGAAATTATTATCTCCATCTTAAATGGCCTATTGTTTGCCCTTATTATGGGATTTATTAGTTATTATTGGTTTTCCAATAAACAATTGGGGTTTGTAATAGGATTTGCCTTAATCATAAATCTTTTGGTGGCCGGTCTTTTTGGTGCTTTAATACCTTTAGTCCTAAAAAAAATGAACTCAGATCCGGCAGTAGGATCCACTGTAATCATCACGACTTTAACAGATGTGGTAGGATTTCTCTCATTTTTAGGACTGGCCAAAATTATGTTGTTTTAAAAATTCAGTGACATCTTCAATCACTTTTTCATCACCTTCTAATGGATTATAAGTATTTTTAGGCATGATTTTTTTAAAGAAGGTTCGCTGTGATTTTGCCAGTTGCCGAGTTGAAATAACGATTCTTTCAGTAAGAGATTCGATAGTAGGTAAATTACCTTCAATAAAACTTATGGCCTCTTTATATCCAATGGATTTTAAAGGTCTTTCATTGCCACTGAACCCTTTGTTTAAAAGCTCTGTTACCTCTTCCACGAGCCCTTCTTTAATCATTTGAGTGGTTCTTTTTTCAATAATCTTTAAATGCTCAACTTTTGGTGGATCTAGATAAATATGAAAAATATTCCAATCAGAAGTCGATAAATCATAGGGGGATTTTTTATCCATGTTTTTTTTCTCATCAGATATTTTTTCTCCTGTGGCAAGAAAAAATTCAGCGGCCCTGATGAGTCTATAATGGTCATTGATATGAAGTTGAGAGAGGCTTTCAGGATCGTTTTCTTTTAAGATTTCGACAATGGGGGTTATACCTTCAGCTTTATACATTTTATCAAGACTATCTTTAATTTCATCCGGAGTCGTTTGAGCTTCATACATACCCTTGATAAGGGCCCGAAGATAAAAGGCACTTCCACCAACTAGAAAGATTATCTTTCCTTCCTGGTGACCTTTATCGATCTCAACTTGTGCCAACTTTACGAAGGTAGAGGCATTAATGGGATCCTTGGCAGATTGAATATCAACTAGACGATGTTCGATGAGTTTTCTCTCAATCTCAGTAGGTTTTGCAGTTCCAATATTTAATTCTTGGTAAAATAAAAGCGAATCAAAATTAACGATTTCGGCCTTAAGATGAAATTTCTCTTGAACCATTTGGGCCAATTTTATGCCAAGGGATGTCTTCCCCGAGGCAGTGGGGCCTGAGATAATAATGAGTGGTAGTTTAGTGGTAGATTCTATGTAAAACCTCATCATTTAAGGGTTTTGCAAACTCGCTGCTCCCCCATGTAGATAGAAAAGGTTTTAACATTAATAGAATTTGTTGCAAGGAAAATTTTGTCATTTTTATATTATCTATAGAGAGGAAGCTGTCCTTTAGACCTTTTTTTGGGGCCTTTTCCAGATAGGTAAAAAAAAGACTCAATATATTTCTAATTGGAAGCTCACTTAAATAATCTGGAACAGATTTTACAAGAATTGTCTCTTTATCTGGACGATTTATAATAAAACCAAAGGCACTTAGCTCTTCAAACAGATTATCAATGGGGCCATAGGCAATAGGGTATGGTTCAGCAATTAGCAGTGGAACGATTTCACTTTCAACTACTTCTCTCATTTTTAAATTAATGTATTTTTCAAAGAGTATGGGAGCATTGATAAGATAGGGCCTTCCATTATGATTAAATAAGAAAAAGGATTCAGTGATACTAAATAAATTAGGGGAAGAATTTACGCCCTCACTTTCCCAATTGTTTTTCATGGAAAAATTTTCATTTAAAAGATTCTCGAGATCGCCTTTATCGGCATTGTCAAAACTAAATGTTTTTTTAGGTTTTGATTTTTCAATAGAGGAACGGACTAAGGAAAAAACAATCGATGATTTAAAAAATCGGACTTCTGTTTTCCTGGGATGAACATTTACATCAAGATAGGAGGGAGGAATATCGAGCATTAGACAATAGGCGCCTGATTCACCGGGTCCCCAAACACCTTCCATCGCTTTTAAGACAGCACTATGGATGGCCTTGTCAGAGAAAAGTCTTTTATTGGCAAATAAAAATTGATTATTTTTTGAACTTCCTCGGCCACTTTTAGGGCCTACCATAGCAAAGATTTTATGGCCTTCGTATTCACCATTTACAACGATGAAGTCTTCATTGTTTTTCTTAAAGACTTGTTTAAGCCTCTCTTTTATATTGTCTTTAGCGGGATAAATTGCCTTATCTCCACTTCCATATTTTATAAAGAAGGAAACTTTTGGATTAGATAAAATGAAGGAGTTTAAGGTTTTCCAAATGGCATTTTTTTCAGAGGTTTTTGATTTGATGAATTTTAATCTTACTGGAGTATTGTAAAAAAGGTCTCTGATATTTATAGCAGTACCAGATTCATTATTTTCAAATTCTATATGAGATACCTGTTGACCTCCATGAATAACCAGTTTTCCTCCGTGTCCTGATTTAGGAGAGGAACTGCAGGTAATTCGAGAAATAGAGGACATGGAGGCCAATGCCTCTCCTCTAAAACCAAAACTTGAAAGCTGGTAGAGGTCTTCAAATTTATTTAATTTTGATGTTGCATGTCGACCAAAGGCCTTAGGTAAATCTTCATAATTCATCCCATGGCCATTATCAGAAACTGCAATAAGATCAAGTCCATTATTTTCAATTTGAATATGAACCTTGTCGGCACCAGCATCCAGAGAATTTTCAATCAATTCTTTTAAAATTGAGGCGGGTTTTTCAATGACTTCTCCTGCCTTAATTTGGTCAATTAAATGATTCGGGAGCTCTTTAATCCTGGGAGTGATTTCCATAGATCTCGAATATAAAATAATTTCTATGGTTTTAAAAGGATTTAAGCCGCGTCTACTGCATCTTCAGGTTTAAAATAATGAACTTTATTTCGACCACTTTTTTTGGCGCTATAGATTGCTTTATCTGCTCTTTTGAAAAGGTCTTGAGGAGAATTAACCCCTTGACGATAGTCACTTACTCCCAGAGAAGCAGTTACAGGTAACTCGACACCATCATATATAAATTTAAAATCTTGAATTTGAATTCTTAGTCTGTCCGCAATGGCAAAGGATTGTTTTAAGTTTGTATCCGGCAGTAAGATACAAAATTCTTCGCCACCATATCTGGCAAAGACATCATTAGTCCTTATAGCACTTTTAAAAATAATATCAGACATTGCCTTTAGGACGTAATCTCCAGCATCATGGCCATAGTTATCGTTTACTCTTTTAAAAAAATCTAAATCTAGAATAATTAAAGATAATGGAGTACCGGATATCTTTGATTTTTTTACTTCTTGATCGAGGGCACTGTTAAAATAAGTTTTATTATAGGCCCCAGTCCATTTATCGATATTTGCCTCTTTTTGAAGCTTATCGTAAGTAAGTCTTTCAGTATCTCCTTTGGGAAGAAACTTAAAAGCAATTTTACCTATCTTAATAATGTCACCTTTTTTTAATGTGACTTTGGTTTCAATTTTATTATTATTTAAAAATGTTCCGTTCTTTGAACCTGCATCCATTAAGGTTACGTTGTCATCTTGAATAATTACTTTGCAATGTTTTCTGGAAATACCATCAAATTCTAAAGAAATTTCATTATCTATACTTCTACCGAGATTGTATTCCCTGTTATCATCTAGATCGTAAAGCGTTCCATTTAAATCTCCACCAATAACTAATAGGGCAGCAGAAAACATTTCAGCTTCCTTATCAGCAGCGGCCAATGCCTTGTGGATATCAGTAATAATGTGTGTAGAACTATCTTCTTTCGCCATTACTTGATCTTTTCGGCGTTCTGGATAAAATTTTTAGCGGGCCTTTTACTCGGTTATTGCTAATAAGTTCTTGGCGATAATTAAAATCATGATTTCATTGGTTCCAGCACCAATTTCCATCAACTTATTATCTCTCATCATTCTCTCAAGCGGGAATTCTCGACTATAGCCATATCCCCCATGGACTTGAATAGCATCAAGAGCGATCTTTGTGGCCATTTTTGGAATGGCCAATTTCACTTTTGCAGCGAGAACAGGCCCATGATTTCCTTGATCATATTCATAGGCGGCCTGATACAGAAAACTTCTCATCATATCCACTTCGGCGGCCATTTCAGCAATCATTTTTTGGATCATTTGGAAGCTTCCAATAGTTTTTCCAAATTGCTTTCTCTCATTGGCGTATTTCACACATTGGTCTAAACAGGCCTTTGCTATACCAACAGAGATGCCACTTATCGTGATCCTTTCAATGTCTAGATTTTTCATCATATGGTAGGTGGATTGACCTTCTTCACCGACTCTGTTTTCTAGAGGAACATTGGCATTATCAAAGACAAGCTCACCAGTAGGAGATGCCCTCATACCCATTTTATGGATAGGTTTTCCAAATTTAAAATGCCCCTTATCTTTTTCTAAAAGAAAGGTGCTGAGATCTTTTTTATTTTTACCAGTACGAGTATAAACGTAGGCGATATCAGCATATTGAGCATTCGTGATCCACATTTTTGCACCATTTATAAGATAGTGATCGCCTTTGTTTTCTGCTTTTGTTTGAATACCTAAGGCATCTGAGCCATATTCAGGCTCACTCATCCCCATACACCCAATATGTTCACCAGAGATTAACTTAGGTAAATACTTTTCTTTTTGCTCTTTACTGGCATTATTTTCGATATTATTTATCGCTAGGATTGAGTGGGCAAGATAACTAAGAGTTGATGAAGCACAGGCCTTACCAAATTCTTCCATTACTATTGTAGCAGCTAAACATCCCATTCCAGCACCACCAAAATCGGGAGAAGCAGTAATTCCTAATATACCAAGTTCACCCATTTTTTTGAAGGCATCAATGTTGAAGCTTTCTTCAGTGTCATGTTTTTCAGCAAAGGGAGCTAGCTCATTTTGAGCGAAATCACCGCATACTCTTTGGAGTTCTTTTTCTTCATCAGTAAAAAACCACATAATAAAATTCCTCTTAAAGACTCAGTGTGTAAATTTATACCAAAATTGTTTCCAGAAGCAAATTCTTTACTCGTTTTTTGCATATGGTTATAATAAATCAAGAAATATAAATATTGAGGGCATTATGGATGACGCCAAGTGTTTAGTTGATGAAGAGTGGTTTTTCTATTTCCAAGTTTCTGCTTCCCTGTGGAAAGAGAAGTTGGCCAAATTTAAAGGATCCCAAATAATAGTACCAATTAATTGGGCCTTTCATCAGGTAGATGAGCACACCTTTGATTTTGGTCAAAATAGAAAAGAGGCAAATCTATCTCAGCTTGTCACCCTGGCCGAGAGTGAAAATAAAAAAATTATATTTTATCTTCCACTTACACCAGCACCATTTCTAGCAAATGGAGGGGTTCCCGATTATTTAAAAAGTATTCTTTCTCTAAATAAGGAAGGCATGGCCCATACCTGTCTAGACCATGAGGGGAAAGTTAATAAATTATACTCTTTTTTCGATCAACACATTTATCGCGGTTTCAGTTATTTTGTAAGAAATCTTGGAGACTATGTAAGAAGAGAAAAAATTAATTCTGATTTTTGGGGTGTGAATCTTGGGAGTTTGGTTGAGGGGAAGTTTAATAGCTATCTTGAAGACTACTCACCTTTGTTTCATAGATCATTTGGGGGGTATATCGAGGTTTTAAAAGAACAGGATCGAGATTACGCGATAAATACTCCAGAAGAAGAGCGAGTCTTAATAGATAAATTCCACTTTTTCATTTTAGATCTTTATAAAAAAGTAGCGAGAGAAGGATTGGGGGCAAACTGGGAAGGCGATTTTAAGGTAAACTTACTAGGTGGCAATACCATTGATTTTATCAAGAGAAGCTTTAATACAGACCAAATTAATAATTATGTTGATGAAATGAAAGAGGGAGTTTTTCAAGGACTGCTACCTAGTACAATCCTTCTAGGAAAAGATTCAAAATCAGAAATATTTAATCAACAACTGAATGATATATTGACTCAAAATTATTTGCCTCAAAGATTAAATCCACCATTAAATGATGATAGAAGTTATAATTTTTCGATACTGTCCTTTTTCAATATTTATAACTCTACTTTGAATCAAGAGAATCGATGGCTAAGTAATGGTCTGCTAGGATTTTTAAATCAGAAATATAAATGGGCCTATAATTATTATTTTAATGAGTATAGCTATCCTGACTTTGGCGATGAAAATAAAGTAAATTTTCTTCCTGGCGAGATCATTGACTTAAAAATATTTCAAAATATGTTAAGAAGTTTTATGGAAGGTGGAAAGTTTATAATTGAAAAAGATAAGCTAGATGAAGAGTTTGCTAGGAGACTTGAACTTTTCATTTTGGAAAATTCAATAAAAGTTGAGAGGCTTAAGTTTTTCTCTGAAATTCAAAACATCACCCTTGGAGAGGGACGAATCTTACTTTTTGAAGGAAGCATTTTTAAAGCGTTGGCCGAAAATCAAAAAAGGGTGTTTTGGGAAAAGATAACAAACACTTTTCATTTAAGACATCTTGATATTGATCTTCCTGAGGACATTGATTTCTTTTGGAGTACCAGACATGTTTCTACAGGTGAAATAAAATATCGGGAAGTGAGAAGATTACATCTTTATAATACGGGTGAAAATAAAAAAAATTTTAAGATTAAATTAAGAAATAATGTCTCATTAATTAAAAAGTCTAATGAAGATAATGGAAAAATAAAAACCAAACAGCATTATTTTGAAGTGGAAATCGGCCCAAGCGGAAGTGTTGGTGTGGATTTTGGAATCTGGTCCTAAGGAGATTATATGTTAAAAGGTCACTATTTATTTGCCGTTTTTTCTCATCTGCAATCCTCTTATCAACTGTTATATTTATTCACCGAAAATGGGCCTATGACTAAAAAGGCCTGGGATGAACTTAAGACTGAAATGGTGGATTTGAAGTTTAAAAACTTAAATAGATTGAATCAGTTTGTACTTAAAATGGCAGAGAGGATAGGTGCTCCTCAGGTCTTGCTCTTCTCCCCCAGAGAGTTTAATCAAGTAGTTGAAAATATAGAGAAAGGAGAGGATTTTCTCGAGGCTTTGGCCAGCAAGGGGCGCCCTCTCGAAGTAGATTTGAGCACTCAAAAATCTAAATTTTGGGACAATTTCTAAGAAAATATTTCCTTCCTATTTGAAATTAAGGCCTTCTCATTGTAAATAGTTAATTTTATTAAACTAGAGGCATAAATGAGGCCATCTCTTTTCTCATATTCACTACCAGAACTGAGAGACTATTTTGTCTCTCAAGGTCTTGCGAAATTTGCTGCAGACCAAGTCTATAATTGGATATTTAAAAAATATAATTGGAATCTAGATACCTGGTCCAACGTCGGTGCCAAAGTTAAAAATCATATTAAAGAACAGATGGACATCTCTTTGCCAAAAATTATTTGGGATGGACTCTCTGAAGATGGAACTCGAAAATTTTTACTGCAAATGAATGATAAGCAGAGTGTGGAATCAGTGGTTATTCCCGCTAAAAATAATCGATTAACACTTTGTGTTTCAACACAAGTTGGATGCGCTATCGGGTGCACATTTTGTCATACCGGAACCATGGGACTTAAAAGACACTTAAGTATCAATGAGATTGTGGGCCAGTACATGGCGATTGGTCGTTGGCTTTTAAATGAAACAGGAGAAGATGTTAGGATTACTAATATTGTCTATATGGGACAAGGTGAACCTCTTCATAACTTTGAAAATACCAAAAATGCCACAATCATTTTTATGGAAGATCAAGGACTCGGATTGGGGCAGAGAAAAATTACCCTCTCAACTTCCGGACTCGTTCCACAAATTGAAAAATTAGCAGATTTTCCTCCAGTTAATATTGCAATCTCTCTTCATGCGTCGCGTGATGATGTGCGAACAGAGTTAATGCCGATTAATAAAGTCTACGATTTAAAAAGACTCTTTACAGCAATTAGGAAAATTCCTCTCAAGGCCCATCGACATATTACTTACGAGTACTTGCTAATAAAGGACTTAAACGATGGGCAGGAAGATATAGAAGGCCTATCACGGCTTCTGCCAAAGAAAGTTTCCAAAATAAATATCATTCCTTTCAATGAATATCCCGGTTCTAATTTTAAAAGGCCACCTGATGAAAGAGTCATTTGGTTTCAAAAATCTCTTCTCGATAGAGGATTAATCACCACGATCAGGGCCACAAAAGGCCAAGATATCCTCGCCGCCTGCGGACAACTTAAAAGTGAGCTAGAACAACCAAATCTCTGGAATTAAATCTTAAGTTATTTTACGAAATTTTCTCTTTGTGGGAACATACCTACTAAGGATGAATAACCGGGAGCACATTGGATGTCGGCCAAGAATAACAGAGCGATATTTGGAATTTTGATTTTAGTACTATTCTTTTTTCTTATCTTGATGGGATTTTCCATTTATACAATTAATGCTTTTAAAAATACTGATGACTCAGGTTTAAGCTTTATGTCCAAAGGGGATGAAATCGCTGTGGTAGAAGTCAGTGGCGTCATTTTTGAATCAAAAGAGACCGTTGAAAAGCTTATGATGGCGGAAAAAAATAAAAAGATAAAGGCCATTATAATTAGGATTGACTCACCTGGTGGTGCGGTAGGTCCCTCCCAGGAAATTTATGAAGAGATTAAAAGAATTGATCAGGATGAAGAGAATGGTAAACCAATTTATGCAAGTTTTGGTACCATTGCCGCCTCTGGAGGTTACTATATAGCTGCCGCAACAAGAAAAATATATTCTAACCCGGGAACTCTCACAGGTTCTATTGGTGTGATAATGCAGTTCGTTGATTTTTCCAAGCTTTTAAAATGGGCAAAAGTAGATTCCAACGTTATAAAGGCAGGGAAATATAAGGACATAGGTCAGCCTGGCCGTTCTATGACTAAGGAAGAGAAAAAATTATTGGAAAAAATGCTAGGTGGAGTCCACCAGCAGTTTGTTAAAGATATTTTACTTCTTAGAAAAGATAAAATTAAAGGAGATATCTGGAAGCATGCACAGGGACAGGTATTTACTGGCGAAGAGGCCCAAAAAATTGGCCTGGTTGATGAGACTGCAGGACTATGGGAAGCAGGAAGAAGAATTCACAAAGAATTAAAACTCTCAGGTGAATTAAATTTGAAATTTATTAAGAAAAGGAAAAAGTTTTCCTTTTTTGATATTTTAGAGAGCATTGATGAGAGTATATCCCATGTTAAATTTGGGAAATTTATAAAGAGCATTCCAATGTTTCTATATTAGGGTCAGAATGGATTATATTTTTATTTGGACTTGGATTCGTTCTCATTTGTTGGCCACAGTTGCGGTCTCAATCACCCTCATTCTCATTTATCACTATTTTATTGAGAGAAGGAAGGGGATCAAGCTATCCAAGAAATACCGCGATTCTATTTTTGAAACACAATCAAAGATTTTTCTAAATGCAACTCAATACTTAATATCTGGAAATAAAGATCTAGCAATACGGGAATTTTTAAACGCGGTTGATTTAAATAATGAAACGATTGATACCTATTTTGCTTTAGGAGGATTGTTTAGAGTAAATGGGGAAATTGATAAGGCCATTAGTATCCACCGATCTTTAATTTCCAGAAAAGATATAACTGAGTCAGTAAGGTTGAAATCACTAAAAGAATTGGCCATCGATTTTGATAAGGGTGGTTTTTTAGATAAGGCAATTGATACTTACAAAGATGTATTGAAAATTAACCGTGATCAACATGAGGTGATCGGCGCGATTTGTAGAATTTATGAAGATTTGGGTGATTGGGATCAGGCCTATAATTTTCGAAGAATGCTTTCTAAAGTAGGACCTGAAAACCAGTCAGAAACGATCTCCCATATCTTAGTAGAAAAGGCCAAAGACTATTTCAAAAAAGGAAATATCTCAGAATGTTCTAATGAATTGGCCGAGGCCTTCAGATATTCCCCCACAGTATCGGCAAAAATTCTCCAATTAAAAGTTTACTTGGCCGAAGGAGACTTGGATCAGGCCCAAGGTTATTTTCTTGAAATTTTAAAAGAACATCCAATGTATGCAACTTTTATTTTTGAGTCACTCCATGAAATCGGACAAGACTTAAGTTTCTCTGAGAAATATAAAAATAATTTTGGAAAGCTTCGAGAGTTCTTTTTAAAGTTAAATGATAAAGAACTGCTCTCATTTCCTTCGGTTATCCTAGCAAGACTAAGACTTTTAAAAGAAGGCGATAAAATAGAAAATGCTTTTGAAATACTAGATGACTGGATTAAAAAGAATCCAAATACCTCTGAAGTGCTTAGAGTTGAATATATAAAACTTCTTATCGCCTTGGGGAAAAATGAAATGGCCTTGGCAGAGACATCTTTTTTACTTGAAAGTTTTCAGCAAAGTCTAACCAAGCATTATTGCAAGCAATGTGGATATAATTCAGATAATATTTTTTGGCGTTGTTCTCAGTGCCTTGAATGGGAAACGATTCAATTTAGATGGAAGGTTTGATGAAAAAAATTTTAGTATTGCTGCTTCTTTTTCCGAGCTTCTCTTATGGACAAGTCCACTATTTGTATTACAAAAATATTTTTGGTCATCTCCATCAAAGTCCTTCAAGTTATGCTGGTTCTTTAAAAACGCTTTCTTGTGGGGACAGAGTGCGGCTGATTCAAGATAAAAGTGGAACGATAACAGAATATTCGAAATTTTCCTGGTCAAAAGTTAAATATGGCCCAAATGAGGGTTATATTAGATCTGGATTTTTAGAACAAAAAAGACCATCTTGTTTTCAGGTCAAATACAGCAAGTTTTTTAATAAGTTTAAAGTGGAATTAAATGATGTCTTTTCTTGGGGACGTCTGTACGACCAATTTGTAATGGGCAGTTCACAAGTGAGGTAGTTTGCATGAAGTTTGTTATTATATTTTTCCTATTGACCGGGGCCTCATTTGCCAAAGAGAGGTTAGGAGAAGGAAAGAAAAATACAGATGCAGAGATCTTTACCGATTTTAAGGCGATCAAAGAAGTCTTAGAAAATGATCAACTATCTAATAATGCCCAGAAAATTGAAAAAGGACGGGTCACGCAGAGAGACAAAAAATTAGATAAAGAAATAAAAACCTATAGCATTCCCGGTGATGATCAATTTTGGAATTTCATCAGTGAGCTATGGGTTGTAAAAAATGTATCTAAGCTTAAGTGGAACTTTGAAAAACCAGACTATGGGCTTGATGAGTATTTTGCCAATTTTATGCAAGACTTAGGTTATTATGAAGTGAAATTTAAAATCCTCCTACTTGATACTTCTCTTGTTACTCATTTTTCTCTTCCAAGTAACAATCGGGAGGCATTCTTTCTTCTTTCGGTACCATTTATTAGAGTAATGGACTTAACTAAATTAGAAATCTCGATATTATTATTAGAAGATTATATGCGAGGTAAACTTGATCAGTTCAAAAATAAGGTGGTCCATAAGGATTTGAAAAGTCTATTAGGGAAAAATTTTTATAAGAAAAAATTGGATATGAAAATTTTTAACGGGGTTCTTGATAAATACAATAAGGTTGTATTTGAATCAGGTTTTAATTTTGAGGAGCAATTTGCTGTAACCAAGCAAATGCAGGGAATGTTGCATGGCAAATTAAAACACTTTCAGGCCTATATGAAGCTTCTAGGAAAAATGTCTTCTCTGGTTAAAAGGAATCTCCTCTACAAGGATTATAATAAGATTTATCCTTCTCCCGATTTACAGTTAAGTTGGCTTAAACCAGCAAAGAAAGTGCCTTAGTGATGAAAAAAACTTTATTAAGAGAATTCTCTTATTATGTTTTTTATAATTTAATTACCCTGGTCTCTATTACGATACTAGTTTCTTTAATTACATTTTTTCATTTTTTATTAGATCACCCTATAGAGACCATCGAAAGTTGGCTATTTGATAATGGGTGGGGGTTAATCATTACCTCAAAGTTGATAGCGCTTTATATGATTATGAAGGTTTATATTTTAAATAAAAATGAAAAACCAACGCTGAAAAGATTGGTGTGGAAGCATTTTATAGGCCCTAAAAAGGAAATCATTCCTATCTTAATTACCTATGTTGCTCTCTTTTTTTTGTTGGATAGAATCAACCTTATCGATCATCCAGAGTATGAAGTATCTCAAGTGATTAAATCTTTTTTTTATGGTTTGATATTTTACTTATCGGACTTATTTTTACTGGCCCAGGTAAGTATTGATAAAAAAAATATTAAAAATTTTATTTATCCTTTTATATTTATTATTACCTCAAAGCTTTCATTTTTGCTTATTACTGTCTCAGATGAGAAAGGACAAATATTTAGTTTAATTACTTACTTTAATATGATGCTGCTTATGTTTTTAAGCGGTGCTAACCGAGGAAATCGGTTTAGCTTATTGGCCCCTTTAATCTTTTTGGCCGTTTATATTTGTCCTTTGATATCATTTTTTGGCCTAGATCCGGTGTGGGGCGATTCTCAGGCAGTATTAACTTTAGACATTGTAAACTATTCTAAGAATTACGTTATTTTGAGCTTGTTGATTTTATGCTATCTTTATTTAAAAAAAATAAAATTTAAGGAAAAATATGGAGTCGGGTGATTTAGATATTGTTAAAATTATTTTAAGTTCGGGACCGATAGTTATGGGGGTCCTCATACTCCTATTTTTTGCATCAATCGTTTCGTGGGCCATTATCTTTAAAAAAATAAGAAATCTTAAAAAGATTGATAAGGATAATAACGAATTCCTAAACGCTTATTATAGTTGTGAGAACTTAAGAGATGTTCAATTAAAAACAGAACATCTACCTAATTCTCCATTTAAAATAATGTTTTCAGAAGGACTTAGTGAATTAGATAATTTAAGAACTAAATTTGGTAAGGAAATAAAAGATCATGTCAGAGATTTCGGAACAAATTCACTAGAGCGAGCACTCAAAAAAGGCGCCAATGAAGCTAATTTAAAGATGGGAGCTTTAATTCCCACTTTGGCCAGTATTGGTTCGATATCTCCATTTGTAGGACTTTTTGGAACGGTATGGGGAATAATTAATTCATTCACCGGCATTGCCCAAGGTGGAGCAACCTTAGATGCTGTGGCCCCGGGTATCGCGGAAGCTCTTGTGGCCACAGCGGTAGGTCTTTTTGCCGCAATTCCTGCAGTTTGGTTTTTCAATAAATTTTCAGGAGAAACCTCCAAGATAAATATTAAAATGGAGAGTTTTGGTGAGGGATTTTTAAATAACGTAGAAAGAAATTTGGATGAATAATGGGTTTAAATCTAAATGATAGAAGTAAATTTATAGCAGATATTAATGTGACTCCACTGGTGGATGTGATGTTGGTGCTATTGGTTATTTTTATGATTACCGCCCCCTTAATGTTAAATGCTATAAAACTTCAAGTACCTAAGACTAAAGAAGTAAACATCATAAATTTAACTACCAAGCAGGTTGTCCTCTCTTTGACTAAGCAAGGAGACTTTTTTATTGGGAAAAATAAAATTGCTAAAGGAAAGATTCTAGCAAAACTAAAAAATAAATTTTCCAAAACTAAAAATAAAACTCTCTTTTTAAGGGCCGATTATGAAATCTCATATGGAAAAGTAGCAAAGCTTATGTCTTTTCTTAAAAATGGAGGAATCTCCACCATTGCGCTGGTGACAGAAATTGAAAAATCTTAAACCTAACATTCCTATGTATTTTCAAGATGGCCTTGTTCCATACGCAAGATGGTCATTTTTTATTCATTTTCTTCTGGCCCTCTCAATTATTTTTATTCCCAGACTTTTAGACTTGGGGAGAGAGACTCATCAAATAACCAAAGTTATATCTGCTATCAGAGTGGATGTCGTTGCTATGCCAAAACACACTATTTTGGAACTAAAAAAATTAAGTGCTCAAGCTAGCGCTGGAAAAAGAGATGAAATTTCCCCCAAAAATATTGGGCCTAAATATTTGAAAAAGGGAAAAGGAAAAAGTTTAAAAGATCTTTTAAAAGGCGAGGCATCTAAGAGTTTAAGTATTAAAAGCAAGAAGGGTAAGAAATCTAGAGTTAAAAAAGGGAAATATAATAAGGAATTAGGAAAACTGATTCTTCAAGGGAATAAGATTAGTAAAGGATGGGCCATTGTAGGGGATACTAGAGCAATGGTTTTAGATGAATTTGAAAAATATGTTGCAGCACTCCCCGATTATGTAAGAGCAAACTGGAAACTACCTGCCCATCTCATTAAAAAGGATCTAAATTGTCGGATTCAAATTTTTATAGGGAATAAGGGCGAACTGAAGAAAGTAAAATTGTTTAAATCAAGTGGTAATAGTGAATATGATAAGAAAGCAATAGAAGCAGTGCGGGAGACGTCTTTTCCAATTCCTAGTAATAAAGTTAGAGAGAGGGCAGAAAGAGGCCAGATACTGCTTGGTTTTCCCTTATAATATTAGGATGCATAGATGAGAAAGATTTTAATTCTATTTAGCTTATTTGCTTTTGTTAATTCAAGTGCTTCACAAAATCTAAGTATCGTGAGTGTTGGAGAGGCCACACTTGAAAAAGATAATATTTACTTGGAGAATCCCTACTATAAGGGATGGATTAGCAAAGAGAATAAAAAAATTATAGCTAAGCTTGTTAAGCTTATCAGAAATGATTTTTCCTATTATAAAAATCGTTTTTTAGTATTTCCTAAAAAATATAAAAACTATTCATCTAAAAGCTCAGTAGTTGAGAGTGTTAACTATGTGGCCTGGGCAAAGAAAGAGACTAATCTTTTAGTGAAAATAGACTTCTCCTCATCAGTTAGGAAAGAAGAAGGTCTTAGATATATTGCTAGAATTCATTCAATAAATGAAAAAAAAGTTATTAAGGAATTACAAGG
>QNFX01000046.1 GCA_003650125.1 Campylobacterota bacterium | reverse complement strand
CTCTTCTAAAACTTTTTGAAATCTTCTCTGTATCGTACAATCTCTTTCACCAAGGTGAATAACATTTCCAAAATGATCTGCAATTATTTGAACTTCAATATGTCTAGGACGGGTAATATATTTTTCAATAAAAAGAGTGTCATCGTTAAATCCGGCCTTGGCCTCTTTTTTAAGTCTTTCAATTGAAGTAAGTAGTTCTTCTTCTTTCCAAATGGCCTTCATCCCTCTTCCGCCACCACCGGCCGAGGCCTTAATTAACACGGGATAACCTAAGTTTTTACAGGCCTTTAAAATTTCTGAATCAGATTTTTTATTTATTTCAATAGATTCAAGAATAGGAAGCCCTGCTTTTTTAGCAAGTTTTTTAGAAATTATTTTGTCACCCATTTTTTCAATGCAATCTATAGAAGGGCCGATAAATTCTAAATCCCATTTACGACAAAGGTCAGCAAACTCTTTATTTTCTGATAGAAATCCAAATCCAGGATGAATCGCCTGAGCACCAGTTATTTCCGCCGCTGATAAGATTGATGGAATATTTAAATAACTTAAAGAAGCTTTTGGTTTACCGATACAAACAGATTCATCGGCAAGTTTCACGTGAAGTGAACTCTCATCAGCAGTGGAATGAACACAAACTGTTTCAATCCCCATCTCCTTACAAGTTCGAAGGATTCTAACAGCGATTTCGCCACGATTTGCAATTAATATCTTTTTAAATTTCATGGTTTTATTCGAAATAGTACTTGGTCGTATTCGACATAGTTTTCATTTTCTACACAAATTTCTACAATTTCACCAGAAAAGTCTGATTCAATTTCATTCATTATTTTCATCGCCTCAATAATACAGAGGACTTGCCCCTTTGCGACTCTATCACCAACTTTCACATAAGGTTTAGCATCGGGAGAAGTGGCCCCATAAAAAGTACCTACAAACGGAGAAGTTACCTCTTGATAAGGACTTTTTTCTTTTGCCGATTTTTCTCCACTTGTAGTATCTTTCGAGGGATCAATATAAATAGGAGCGATATTTTCCGCAAAAAAAGGTAACTTCAAAGAGATCTTTTCATCGCCCTTTTTATAATTCAGCTCTGAAAGACCTTCATCTTTTGCCAGCTTAATTAATTGTTTTATTTTTTTTAAATCCATTATCCTTTGACCCTTTCAACATATTCTCTAGTGCGCGTATCCACTTTTAACAGCTCATTTTCTTTAACAAACAAAGGAACAGTTATTTGCAGTCCTGTTTCCATAATTGCCTTTTTTCCTCCACCGGAAGCAGTATCACCTTTAAGACCGGGGTCTGTTTGTGCGACTCTAAGGTTTACAAAAGTTGGGAACTCAATAGATATAGCTTTATTTTTCCAATACAACACTTCGACAGTTATACCCTCTAAAAGGAAATCTTTGGCATCGCCGACCTGATCTTTGTTTAAGTGGAGAGACTCATAAGTTTCCTTATCCATAAAATTGAATCCATCCTGGTCATCATATAAATATTCCATCTCTCTCTCTAAAAGATCTGGAGTATCACAACCGGTACTTACTCCCGATTTAAAAGTCCTTTCGATGACATTGCCATTTTCTAGATTTTTAAGCCTGCATTTTACAAAGGCAGAGCCCTTTCCTGGATTGGTATGATCAGATTTTAAGATTACAAAAACCCTCTCATCCAATTCTATTTTTACACCTTTCTTAAGTTCTGTTGTATCAAACATGTCTTGTCCTAACTAGATAAGTTGTGAATATATTGCTAAAAAATAAGCGTCCTGTCCGAGTCCCTCCATTATGATGTCGGACCCCTGGGCCGTCAACTTGGCCCTCCTATAGTCTTCCCGCTTATTTGTATTGGAAAGATGTACTTCAATGACCTTAAAAGGAACCATCTTTAATGCATCTAAAATTCCGATACTATAATGTGCATAAGCGGCCGGATTAATAATAAGCGCCTCAAGATTTTCCCCCATTGATTCTCCAATCCTTGAGATAATCTCGCCCTCAATATTAGATTGAAACCAATCAACTTCAACTTCAAAATTCTTAAGCTTATCCATGGTTTCATCTTCAATTTCAGATAGAGAACGATCCCCATAGATTTCAGGCTCTCTCTTTCCTAGAAGATTAAGATTGGGCCCATTAATAATAAGAAACTTCTTCATAAAACCTTGAACTTTTATTAGTCGCGACAAATTATCAATGGAAACTAAATCTGTAAATAAAAGGGGTCTTTTTTAAGTTCTATCTGAAGGAGTGATATCTTGCTGCCCGCGAGTGGACTTTACTCAGTAAATTCAATAGCTTGGCCTTCTTTCCGGCGGGTTTTTCATGCGCGGCATCATGGTTATTTTGATTTGGTTGATATTTTTTATGAATATCTTTTTTCATTTCCCTGGCCCATTGGTTATCTGGATCTAAATCCAGGGATGCATCCAGGTATTCATAGGCCTTTTTATAATCATTTTGGCGCAAGCTTACGCCAACTAATTTATCAATAATTTTCATATTAACAGGTGACTCTTCGACAGAAAAATCAACTGCAACCCAATCCGCTTGATCATTCTCCAAGTATTTAGGTACTGAAAAGACCTCTGGTGGCGCATCAATATCGACCAATCTTTTTGATGCCATCTCATCTTTAGGATCAAGAAACTGGATAAATTTATAAGTTTCTAAGGCCTCATAACTGCGATTTGTCTTTTCACAAATTCGAGCGAATAGCTTCTGCAGTTTAATATTTTCTCTATTATTTTTTATTAAAGATATAACTACTTCATAGGCCAATTCATATTTCTCTAAATCAAAATAACAATTAGCAAGTCCGATGTGTCCCAAAATATAGTTTGGATGCCTTTTTATTCCTTCTTTTAGAATAATTAGCGCCTTATTTTGCTTCCCTTCTTTTCGATAAAAATCTGCAAGGGGGGCAAACACCTTGGAACTAGGGTCTTCCCGATACATTCTTTTATATTTTTCAATTAAGGGGACAATCTCAACTGTTTCCATGATCCTTAAACCTGCTCACTTAACCCAGCTTCCTCTTGATTTATAATTCTGGGGGTTAAGAAAATAATCATTTCTCTTTTCTTGGTATTAGGATTGTAGGGAGTTCTAAAAAGCCAACCAATTATTGGTAGATCTTTTAATACTGGTACACCTTGATGAGATTCCGTATGTTCGTAAGAATAGATTCCACCAATTACAATGGTGGCCCCATTTTCTACTAATACACTGGTATCAATATTTCTTGCCTGTTTATTCGGTGGAGCATTTGGGAAAGGTCTTGTGCTAAATTGTTCTTTTAGCATTTTGATATCTAAAATAATGGAGCCTTCATTTGTTACCTGTGGAGTAACTTCTAAAGTTAGCTTCGCCTCAGTTTCTTCATAGGTAACTGTAGCATCATCTCCAGTACCCGTTTGGACTGCATAACTTGTGGTATCCACTGTATTAATCTTAGCGGTCTTTTTATTTTGCGTAATAACTTTTGGGGTTGAGATAATCTTACCTTTGGCCTCACTCTCCATAAGTTGTAATTGAAAATCTAAGTTGGTCAAACGATCATATTTAGCAATACTTAAACCAAACATAGTAAGGGCATTAAAAATTGAAGCTGTGGAGAAGGAAAAACCAGGGCCAGCATTCGTTCCTGGAATAATTTCATCTCCTACAATAGATTTATCCCCATTAACCTGGCCAACGGGATCATAACCAAAACTAACCCCATTTTCCAAACCAAGATTTTTCGCATGATCTTCAGATACTTCGACAATTTTAGATTCAATTAAAACCTGAGGCGTTTGGGTATCCAAGGTGGCGATAATTTTCTTTAATTTTTCCATTACCTCTGGGGTATCTTTAATAATTAAAGAGTTCGTCCGAATATCTGCAGAGATTTTACCTCGTTTAGGGGTTAAATATTCACTTAATATTTTAATAAGATCTTTTGTGGGGGCATAACTAATAGGAAATATCTTAGTTACCAATCGCTCTTCTTTCAGCGCTAATTTTCTCGCCTCTACCTCTAATTTTTTATCACGGGTAGCATTTGCTAAGGTATCAATTAAAAGAATCGCACCATTTTTCTGGGCCACTAATTTATTAATTCCAAGGATTGTATCTAATGCCTGATCCCAGGGAATATTGGTTAAATTTAAGGTTAGGGGAGAGAGTTCTTTTATATCTTTGGTTATAATAATATTAAAACCAGAAGCATCTGCAATCATTTTTAAAATATCATCGACTCTAAGATCTTTTACATTAAAAGAGATTTTCTTCCCCACATATTTTTTACGTCCGGAGAGAGTAAGATTTTCTAAGATATCTTCAATAGTATCAGATCTTGGTACATGGATCTCATCACTGATTCCTAACTTAATTTTATCTTCGAAAGAT
This sequence comes from Campylobacterota bacterium, assembly GCA_003650125.1. GTDB lineage: Bacteria > Bdellovibrionota > Bacteriovoracia > Bacteriovoracales > Bacteriovoracaceae > SMWT01. Next base: position 15,161 of record QNFX01000046.1, on the reverse strand, counting down.
TCTTTAGATGATATTTTTGCTTGAGAGAAAACCCCAAAGCGATTCTCAACATTTAAGATAATCTTATTTTCATCTCTTTCAATGATAGATCTAACATTATCTCTAAGTTGCAAGGCGATCCTTAAATCATTTTTGGAGTTAGGTTTTTTATAGGCGGTTACAAACACAATACTTCCAGAAAATTCTGAAGTATCAAAGGCCCTTACTACCCGTTCCGTGGCCAAGGTATCTGATAATTCCAAAATAATTTGTTTGTCTTCTGGAATAGCAAATTTGCTTGCCTTCACATCGGCCCGATCCAAGGTCATTATAAGTTGACTGACTTCACCTTTTTGTTGAAACTCGATTGTCTGAAGCTCAGCAGCAAAGAGGGATAAAGGTAAAGACAGGAAAAAAATTAAACGAAAAAATCCTTTTTTCATAATACCTCTTCCTAAGGTCTATTTAATGTTTAGGCCGGTTTGTGGCCTCTTTTTTATTATAACGTATTTTTAAATTATAAGGGATAAAAATTACAGCACTTAAGAAATCAACTACTCGGCAGAAACAGGAATAATAGTTTCTATATACTCACTTTGGTCATAAACATTCTTTATTTTTTCCACCACCACTATCCCACCAGGTAGTATGGCCTTTAACTCGGCCTTATCAATCCCGAGCATCATGCCTTCTTTTAAGATAAAGGTTTCTCTTCCTAAAGTTGTTCCCTTACTAATTTTGGCTACGGCCCGACGATCTTTGCCTAAAAGGATCCCCACAACTCTGATCTGATTTAGCGGAACATTATCGATTGAAGGAAGATTAGAAAAAACACTTCCATCAGCGGTCATTTCATAGGCCTTCTTAGTTTTTGCCTTACGTTTGAATATCTTTCTTTTAAAGGGATCCCGAAGTTCAAAAGGGTCCTTTATTTTAGTCTTAATATCTTTAAAAAAGGGATATTCCCTTCCAATACCCATCATCGGGAAAAAGGCCAATGAAAGTATCACGTAATACTTAAACATCCTTTTTTCTCCTTTTCCTTCTCGTCTTTTTTACGGGCATTTTTTTAAAAGATTCCTCAATTTCTTTAATTCCACGATCTTCTTTAAATTTGTCATTAAATCTAAAGGCCTCAAAAATAATTTCTGCATCCAACAACTGGAAACGTCCTTTTTGTTTGGCCTTACTTCTATAAAAATTCACAGTTTTAATATTTAAAATCCTCTCTTGCATGCCTATTTTTTCTAGTAATATCAAATATTGTAGGAAAGTTCCTGACCCTTTTAGCTTATAATCTTTAGATACATAAAATCCATGAACTGTTTCCTCACCGGGTGAGAGTAAAACATTTTTGATATTAAGATTTTCAGCAATTCCTCTTACTAGATCTAAATTTTCTGTGTCTGAAATAGTAGGAGGAAGCCTCTTTTGAAGTTTTTCAATTCCTGCCGCAACTTTTTCAATTCGCCCTTTGGCCTCTTCAATATCTTTAAAATATCTCTCTAAGTTTTTCTTTTCTTTTTCAGACTTTTTAATCTGTCGTTTTAGAGTAGGGAGTTTGCTATTTAAAGATACTATCTCTTTTTGATGTTTTTCATATTCCTGAAAAATCATCATGACAGCGTATATCAGAATAAATAAATGTAGTCGTTTTAAAATACCACTCATTTTTTAAAACCGCCCATAATCTATTATTTTTCCTTCCACCCTAAAGTTTTCGATTCTAACCTGTTGTCCATCTAACTTTTTATTTTTGGTATCAGAAGATATAAGGCCTAAAGTCTTTCCAAAAAAGGCAGAATTATTGGCAGAAGTAATAAAATTCCCAATACTTTTATAAGAAGAAGATCTCCCATGTATTGATATCTTATGATCTGGTGAGACCTCTAGCTTTTCAAACCAAACATCTCCTGGAATATCCCTGGCCAACCTTTCAAGCAACATTTTGGGATTATTTTTCATATTGATAACTCTTTCTACTTGGCCCGTTCTTTCCTTTAAATTGCCAACCTGTTTATCAAAGGCATCTAACATTGCTTTGATCGACTCATTCCCTCTAGTTTCTTTTTTTAAATTCTTCAGCTTTTTTTGAAGTTTTCTAACTCGAATATTCTCCTTCTGATACTGTTTTTTCCATTCAGCAGTTAAATATCCAAATGAGCCCTTATAAAGGATAAAAACTAAGATCACTGCTTTTAAATTGATCAAGGCAAGATCCATTCCTAACACAACTGGGAGCCTAAATGGTTTTCTCTGTGGAATAAGATTTATTTTAATCATATTAAACAGACCTCATAGCAAGCCCTAATGCTATCGTGCTCGTAAAGGCGAGATCATTCATATCTAGCCCTTTAAGGTTGTTTGCATCATAATCAAACTTTTCAAAAGGATTTAAATAGTTTACTTCTACTCCCAAAATACTTTCCAGGCCTTCGGCCAATCCCATTAATTGGGCCGAACCCCCTGTAATATAACAACCAACTAAAGATTCATCAGATGTCGATGAAACATAGAAATCATATGTTTTTTGAACTTCATTAAAAAAGGCATTAATTGATTCTTCAATAATACTTAAAATTTCTTCTGGAAGATTTCCCTGATCATCGCCTGATTTCTTTAAATCTTCGGCCTCACTATAATTGACCCCCATCTGTCTTTGGATCTCTTCAGTGATCACTAGACCTCCAACAGGGATTTCTTTGGTAAATAGTATTCTCTTATTTTTATAAATAATAAAATTAGTTTTTTGTGCGCCAACATCTAAAACTAAATACGATTCATTCGCCACATCCAACTTAGTATCCATTACGAGTTCAAAGATATTGATCATAGCAGTCATATCCATATCAATTATTTTAACTCTTAGATTTGCCTGTCCGACTAAGTCACTAAACTTCTCAACCACTTCATTTGTAGCGGCCGCAAAAATGATATCAACCCCGCCACCTTCATTTTCACCCATAACATGATATCCAAGGGAGGCCACTTCGAGATCAAAAGGTAAATATTGTTCTGCTTCCCAATGAACCTGATCATCAATCTCTTCAATGGTTCCACCCGCAAGGGTTAATTTTTTAGTTATAGAATGAGGGCCTTTGAGTCCGATCACTACATTTTCAGAAGATATTTTGGCCTTTTTTAAGGCCTTCGAGATGGCCTCAACAACAGCATTTTCATTTTGAACTTCATCTTCAATAATCGCGCCTTCAGGTAATGGCACTGTTGAATATCTAATAAGTTTAAATTTTTTACCCGGTATTTTTTGAATCTGGGCCACTTTTACTGAGCTAAGCCCAATATCTACACCAACAATTCCTTTTGGACCTAAGTTTAGGATATCCTTTAAAGTGTCTGCAATATTTGAAATTAGTGATTTTAAATCCAAGTTTTTTCTCTAGAAAAAGGCCCTTACCTTGATTATAGCGAATAAACCCGATTGATTTCAAGCAATTAATGCACTTCTCACTTTAAGTAAGAAAGAAGTATCTTAAAACTTTCTGGAAAGAACATCTGCCATGAGGCAATTAAGATAATAAAAGGGCCAAATGGTATAGAATTTTTTCTATCCATTTTTTTCATGGCGATTAAAGAAAGCCCGATTATAGAACCTAAAAAGCAACTTAGGAAAATATTGTAAATAAGCCCTACAGGCCCTAGATACATACCTAGGACCCCAAACAATTTAATATCTCCACCTCCAAGACCCACCTCTCCTCGAATTAAGTAGAAAATCCAGGTAATAACCAGAGGAAATCCCACTCCCAGAAGACCTCCTATTAACCAATGATTAAGTGGAAGATAAATAAGCCCATAAACAAGATATAAAATGGCCAAATAAAGATTTAAACTGTTGGGTATTATTTTAAATTTAAGATCGATAAAAAACATCGCCGTAAACACACAGGCGGTGGAAAACATCATTACAAAATGTAGTAAAGTCTCACCAGTTAATGCTCGAGGAAAAAGAAAGATTGCCATTACCCCTAGGATCAATTCGATAAAAGGATAGCGCAGAGGTATCTTAAACCCACATTTGCTACATTTTCCCCTCAAGAAGAAATAACTGATTAAAGGGATATTTTCATACCAGGCCACGGTTTTGTTGCATCCAGGGCAGAAGGACCTGGGTAGAAATATATTGATTTTTCTCGGAAGCCTATAAACAAGTACGTTTATAAAACTTCCGATCATCGTTCCAAATAGAAAAATAAATAAATACATTTTTAAAATAATTGACATGGTTTAATCCAGATCCTTTTTATAGAAAATAATAGAAGATATGGCCATTGTGATAATACAAAAAAACACCCCATAGGCGCCAACTAGCAAAAGATATTTCATGGTCAGATCATTTTCATAGAGAACATAATCTTTTATATTTAAAATGGAAAAATTAGGCACTAACCATCTAATAATATTAATGGCCTTCCCAAGGATTGGCCTATTTTCCACAAAAGTTAGAACGATGGTTTCATTTAATACATTACCAATAACATAGAGAATGAAAGTGTAGATTACGGACAAGGTTATATTGGTAAAAAGAGAAAAAAAGCTAACGACGCAAAGAATAATAAGAGAACTTAAATAAGAATATCCAACCGAGTAAAACAACAATGCATTAAAAGTTCCACCTAATAAAAAATATAAGACCAATACAAAAAAGGTAATAATAAAAGCATTTAAAAATAAAGCTATCGCCAATCCAAAAACTCTGCCTAAAAAAAAATTTGTCCTGCTAATTCCCCTCGCTAAAACTATGTAGATAGTTCTTTCGTGAATCTCTTTTGAGATCAAGGTTGAACCCATGAGTAAAGCAATGATAAAAAGAGAGAGAGTCAAGGCCCCCAATCCTAAATCAAGGGCAATCTTTTGAGGATTGCCATAGGATAATTCTGAGGCAACCAAGACAACTATAAAGATTCCTAAACTTATAAAAAAAGTATTTATAAGAACTCTACTTTTAAGAATTTCCATCAAGGTATATTTAGAAACCTGCCAAAGTTCATTTATTGCTTTCAAAAATGATATCCTCTAAGTTTGCCCTTTTTTTCTTTAATGAAATTAATTTAACATTTTTACGAGTAATCTCATCTAATGCCCAATTAATGTTCTCCTCTGGTAGCTCAATAACAGTGAGGACTCCTGCTTCTTTTTTAGAAATAATCTTTTCTAAAGAAAGATCTACTTTCCCCACAACCTTCATAAAATAGGTTGTAGAAATGTCTTCTCCTAAAATTTTATCAAGTCCACCCTGCTTTATTACTTGTCCTGAATCGATAACGACTAACTCACTACAGATGGCCTCAATATCATTTGTAATATGACTTGAAAAAAAGATCGTCTTGCCCGAGTCATTTAGTTCTTTGAAGATCTTTTTGATCTTTCTTCTTCCCCGAGGGTCCATACCAGATAATGGCTCATCGAGGATTAAAATTTTGGGATCATGAATTAAACAAGAGACTAATCCCAATCTTTGAACCATTCCTTTTGAGTAACCATTTATCTTCCTTCCTAAGGCATCATGCACCTCAAATCTTTTGGCCCAATAATCAATATTTTCTTTTAATTTTTTCTTTGGCAGGTTATTTATTGACCCCAAATAATTAAGCAGATTTTGACCTGTCAGGTGGGGGTAGAGAACTATTTTTTCTGGAATAAATCCTATATTTGATAAGATTGATCTTCTGTCTGGGCCCAAGTCTGGATCAAAAATTATTTTTCCCTGGTCGGAATTTATAAAACCCATAATTATTTTAATAATTGTTGTTTTTCCTGCTCCATTTGCCCCTAAGAACCCTGTAATCTCGCCCTTTTTAATTTCAAAAGAGACATCTTCAAGGGCATGAATCCCTTTTTTCCAAAAATCAATTTTAAATGTCTTAGATATATTATCGAGTTTTATCATTAAATATTATTTTAATCTTTTTTTCTAAAAAATCCATTACTTGATATAATGACCTAAGCATGAGGGCCTTAAACTTAACTCCTATTTTCCTGATCTTTTTCTACGTATTGGCCAATCGAGTGTCATATACGCTCATAAAACCGACTATTAAAATTTCCAAAGAACAAACCATCTATAATGTGAACGAAAATATAATCGTAATGTTTAACTTAGGCTTTTCACGAGCGATTTCAAGCATGTTATGGGTACATACTCTTTTAGAATCGGATGAAGAATTTTATAAAAAAAGAGATCTTGGCTCCTGGATGTTTATTAGATTTAACACCATAGCGGCCCTCGATAAAAAATTTTATGATAATTATCTTTATGGCGGTAAGTATTTATCTATTATTAAAGATGATATCCTTGGTGCCGAAGAAATCTTCCGCAAAGGACTTACTCAATTCCCCAAAGATTTCTGGTTAAGTATAAATACTGCCCATAATTACCTTTTTGAAATGGGTGATACCATTAAGGCCTTAAAATACTACGACAATGTCAAGTTTGATCCCTTGGCCTTGAAATATTTCCCACTGCTTCCCTCACTCGTAGCAAAGCTAGAGAGGGATAGGGGGTCCACGAAGTCTGCTTTTGAATTATTAAAGGTCGCATATGAAAAATCTGCTTCTGAGAAATTTAAGAATTATTATGCTAAAAAATTATATTCCTTGAAGACCGAAATTGATCTCGAATGTCTTAATTCTTTAAAGTCTAGCAACTGTGATAACAAAGATTTTTTTGATGAACCTTATTTGATTGGTCCATCTGGAATATATTATGCTAAATATCGATGGCAAAAATTTGAATTTTCAAGGAAAACGAAAAAACGAATTATAAAAAAAAGGGCCAATTAAAACCCTTTTCTCACATGTCTTAGAATTTTATTTTCATCAATGCCCCATGCATCGTTTTCGCTATTACCCGTTTTTCCAGAATCTGAAGAAATCGTTCCAATGGCACCTGCCATAAACGCGTCTCCATTGTTAGAAACTTGGGGCGTTGTAAAACCACTATCAAAATCATCTGACTCGGCGGTAACTCCTGATAAATCTGTTTCGACCATATTTAGACCTGCAACTTTTTTCTCGGCCGGAAAACCAAATCCCTCATCTTCACATTCACCACCATTATCTCTTACAATTTGATTGGCAGTTGGATTAGCAGCGGGAAATCCTATTGCATAATAATTCCCTCCTTTCGGTGGAGAATATCCTGCATCCAATAAACAAGTAGCAAATGAATCATAATCTGCTTGCAGCGCTAACTCAGCTTGATAGACAGAAGCTAGTTGAATTTTTGCCTCCGACGTTTTCGCCTTCGCCTGGTATGTTTTAAAATTAGGGATTGCAATGGCCGATAAGATCCCAATAATCGCAACAACGACCATTAACTCAACCAAAGTAAAACCTTTATTATTTATAAATTTCATAAGATCCTCCGTACCCTTCTTTTTTCGGATATATGTAGGTTTTCTATAACTATTTAAATGGAAAAAAGACTTTTATTAATTAAATCTTATTTACTCCATGCCACCACCGGCACTCATAAAGATTGGCAGATACATAGCTATGAGTATTGTAGCGACCATTCCACCTAAAACTACAATAATTATAGGCTCAATAAGTTTTGTCATATTTCCAATAACTTCATCTACTTCATCCTCAAATACTTCTGAGACCTTAAAGAACATCATATCCAAATTACCCGTTTGCTCTCCCACCTTAACCATGGAAGAGATCATCTCGGGAAAATAGGAAATCCTCATAAGGGGTTCCGCAAAGGTTTTCCCTTGAACGACTTGATCTCGAACATTACCTAGATCCTCGGCTATGACAGAATTATCAACTGTTTCAATACAAACGTTTAGTGACTCTGTTAGGGTTATTCCCGCTCCCAACATAGTTGCCAGGGTTCGACTAAAAGTTGCAAGATTACCCTTAATAATAAGCTCTCCAAAAAGCGGTAGCTTCATAACAAAGTTATCAAACGCGATTTTTCCCACCTTTGTTCCAAGCCAAGACTTAAAAATAAGTGCTGATAAAATTAGGCCTCCAACTAAATGCATGGAGTAATTCCCTAGGAATTCTGCCGTATTCATTACAAACTGGGTGACACCAGGAACTTTTTGACCGGTTCCCTCAAGCATTTCTACAAATTGAGGAACAACAAATACCATCAATCCCCAAATTACAATTGCGCCAATAACACAAACAATCATAGGATATTGAAGAGCACCCTTTACCTGTTTTTTTATTTTTTGCTGCTTTTCCATGTGCTCAGCTAACTTTTCTAAAATTTGGTCTAAGATACCTCCGGTTTCACCGGCCCTTACCAGGTTTACATATAATTTATTAAAACCTTTTTGATGTTCCATTGCCTCATTAATGGTTTTACCTTCTGAAACCTCTTTGGCGATAGATTTAACTGACCTTTTCAAAACTGGATGCTTTTCAGACTTATAGATAATTTCTAATGCTTGAATAATCGGTACTCCAGCATTAACCATAACTGATAACTGTCTGGTAAAAACTACCAATTCTTTAGTCCCAAATGGTGCTACAAGACCTTGGTCAATCATCCATTCAGTCAAATCAAATTCTAAAATTGAGGGGGGAGAGATTTTTCGAGGTCTTACGCCTTGGGCCCTAAGAATTTTTCGAGCATCACGAAGGCCTGTAGCTTCCACCATTCCAGTAGATCTTTTACCTTCCTTGTTTAATCCTTCCCATTTCCAATTGCCCATATTTAGGCCTTACTCGCTTTAATACCCAATTTTTTTTCCATTTCTTCTGGCTCAGGGGAATATGACATTGCGGTATTGGCATCTATCAATCCTTTTTCTACCGCAGACCCTAAAGACTGATTCATAGTAGTCATACCCGTTTTATCCTGCCCTATTTGCATCTGAGAATAAACCTGATGCAATTTATTCTCTCTAATTAAATTCCGAATCGCCGGATTTGGAAATAGTATCTCCATTGCTAAAATTCTACCAGACTCATAAGTTTTAGGCACTAATTGTTGGGCCACAATTCCCTGTAAAACAAAAGATAGTAGGGTTCTTATTTGATTTTGTTCATTGGCCGGAAAAAAATTAACCAACCTATTTATTGTCTGCACACAAGAATTGGTATGAAGAGTACCAAAAACCAAGTGACCTGTTTCGGCCATAGTCAAAGCAGCTGAAACAGTTTCTGCATCCCTGAGCTCTCCAACTAAAATAATATCAGGATCCTGTCTTAAAACTGCTTTTAAAGCATTCTTAAAAGAATGTGTGTCTGTGCCAATTTCTCTTTGATTTACTAAGCATGATTTATGAGGATGAACAAATTCAATTGGATCTTCTAAAGTTATAATATGCCCTGATTCATTGTCATTTAACCTATCAATAAGAGCTGCTAGGGTAGTTGACTTACCTGATCCCGTAGGTCCTGTTACTAAGATTAGACCATTACTAACATCAGTCATATTCAATAAAACATTTGGTAAGTTAAGTTGTTTAAAATCAGGAATAATATTTGGGATCTGTCTGAAGACGGCCCCAATATTTCCCTTGGCCTGAAACACATTACATCTAAATCTTGCCAATCCTTTTATACCAAAAGAACAATCAAGCTCTAGGTTTTTTTCATATTCGTTCCGTTGATCTTCCGTCAAAATGGCATAGATTAACTTCTTACAATCTTCTCCATTCAAAGAAGCAATTTTAACTTTCACAATCTCACCATTTATTCTCATGCCTGGAGGAGTCCCTGCGGTTATATGTAAATCCGAGGCACCATTATCCACCATCAGCTTAAATAACTGCTGAACTTTTACTACACCTGATTCTTTCTCTGCCATAAGTTTTCCTAGCTAAATTTGTCAGGACTAGAATTTGCCACTACTTCTTCCAAGGTAGTTATACCCTGGGCAAATTTACCAAGTGCTGACATTCTTAAGGTCTTCATTCCTTCTCTAATCGCCTGCATTTTTATTTCATCGGCCGAGCCATCTTTTAAAACCAAATTTTTAATTTTAGGAGACATACTCATGACTTCATAAATCGCAACTCGTCCTTTGTACCCCGTATTATTACAGTTTTTACAACCCTTACCTTTATAGGCCTTTAAATTCTTTGCTGAAGCCACTGCCAAACCAACGCCTATTAAGGCCTCAACTCCAACTGTCTCGTCTAAAACTTTGCAATCTGTACAGATTCTTCTACACAGTCTTTGGGCCACAACTATATTTAATGCCCCGGTCACTAAAAATGGCTCAATCCCCATATTTAAAAGCCGGGTTACTGTCGAGGGAGCATCGTTGGTATGTAGGGTAGATAAAACCATGTGACCCGTTAAGGCCGCCTCTATGGCAATCTCTCCAACTTCAAGATCTCGAATCTCACCAACCATTATAATATCTGGATCCTGTCTTAAAAATGCTTTAAGTGCGGCAGCAAAAGTTAATCCTGCCTCTTTTCTTATATTAACCTGATTAATACCTTCAATATTAAATTCTACTGGATCTTCAACCGTAGAAAGATTTTTAGTAGGCCTATTTAAATCGGCCAGTGCCGAATAAAGGGTCGTGGTTTTACCAGAACCAGTAGGTCCGGTAACTAGACACATACCAAAAGGCTGATGAATATTTTCTCTAATAATTTTGAACTGACTTTCCGCAAGACCTAGCTTGGTCATATCAAGTTGTAAATTGTCCGGATCTAAAAGACGCATAACAATTTTTTCCCCAAATAGGGTAGGTAGGGATGAAACCCGGTAATCAATCGACTTGCCTGCGATTTTTAATTTTATTCTTCCATCTTGTGGTTTTCTTTTTTCGGAAATATCCATCTGTGCCATGATCTTTATCCGAGATATAAGTGGCAGCATGATATTTTTTGGAGGCTCATGCATTTCTACCAAGGTTCCATCGACCCTAAACCTTATTCTAAATACTTTTTCATATGGTTCAATATGAATATCAGAAGCTTTTCTTAAAAAAGACTCGGCCAAAACTTTATTAACAAAGGTAACGACATCTTCACTAATATCTTCTTCTTCAATTTTCTCATCTTTTTCCGCTTCTGGAGTAACTTCTTGTATCGTTAATAAAATTTCATCAATAGATTCTGTTATACGTTCATATATCTTTTTCCAGGCATCCATGTTGGTAACAACTATTTCGACATTTTGCTGAACCAAAGTCTGTAGATCTTTTTTTAAATCATTAATTGAAGGATCATAAACTGCAAAAGTAATCCCTTCACTACTTCTTTGAATGGGTAAGGCCCTGAATTTTATAACATCAGTCTTTTTTATTATCTGCAAGATTTTATCTTCAACTTTAGCGTCAGTAAGATCGAGATAAGTCATTTTACTTTTTTCTGCCACTTGCTTGGCAAATTTAATATCATCAAAAAAAGAAAACGCCATTAGCTTAAGTTCTGTGATTTCGGCCGGATTTTTATTTTGAATTAGCGGGCGCAGGTCACTTAGAGGGACCATACCTGTTTGGGAAATAATCTCGACAAATTCTTTTCGAAACACCAATAAATCCTAGTAAATATCTAACGATTTATCGGTAAAAAGGCCTAAGAGTTTAAATATCCCAGAATTTTATCGCATATTTGGCCTGCAGTTTGAGCAAAGAGAGTCCATCAATATATCTTAGTACTTTAGTTGGAATAGATCTTTGATGGGGTAAAAAGTTATAATTATAATCCCAAAAGAGATAATCCTTAGACAACCTTCCGTTAAAACTAAAGTCACGAGAACAAGAATTCACTACGATTACTTGTCCCTCCACTGCACCAATCTCCTCGGGTATATCCAAGTTTTTAAAGTTTGGGGTGGTCTTGCGAGACAAGGATTTAAAGGAGATTTGTTTATTTTCAAGTAATTTACTTGTCACTTGAGACATAACGCCATCACCTAATATTACAAAATAAAGCTCTTTAAACTCCTTACTAAAATCATCAATCATATCACTTAAAGCAAAATAATCAGTATTTGTGGCCAAGTAAGTCTCTCCCGATTTTTTAATACAGTTGATGGCATTTAGGTCTGGACCTACTATTTCTACTTGGTCTAAAAAAAATCTTTTATAAGGAGAAGTTATACTAAGCCCTAAATTTTCTTTAAAAATCTTATCAAGTGTTGGGATTTCTAATGTCGTTGGGTAATCGTAAATAGTATATTTAACTTTTTTATTGAGCAGCGCTTCATAAATCTCGGAAGATTTAGAATGTTTAATATTTTTTCCTATTAGGCCCAGTGTGATCATCTATAGATATTTTTTTTTCGTATAATCAATGTCTTGATTAATTTGAGCTACCAGTTCATCAGGGCCTGAGAATTTTTTTTCATCGCGGATTTTTTCTAAAAATTTCACGCAAATATTCTCCCCGTATTTCATCTTATTAAAATCAACAAGATGGGTTTCAACCTTTATAATACCATCCTCTTCAAAAGTTGGATTGCGTCCAATATTAGTTAGGGATAAATTTAACTTACCATCAACTTTAGTACTTGTGACATAGACACCTATCCCGGGAGTGAGTCGCTTAAAGTCAAACTCTAAATTCATGGTTGGTATTCCAATTCTCCCACCACGTCCCATTCCTGAAACTACCTTTCCACTTAGAAAAAATTCTCTACCTAGTAGAGAATTGGCAGATGGAATATCTCCGTCCTTAATCAATTTCCTAATTTTTGAGGAAGAAACTTCATGCCCATTAAATAAAAATTCATCTTCTACGTGAAGTTCTAACTTATGAGGCTTTATAAAATCGGAGATGAATTTTAAATCCCCTTTCTTTTCTTTCCCCAACCCAAAGTCATGCCCTAAAAAAAACTTCCTAAGATTTTTTATTGTAAGAATATAATTATTTAGAAAATCTTGTGGTTCGACTTTAGAAAAAGCATCATCAAAAGGAAGCTCCACAATAAAGTCAACACCAAGTCCCCTCAAAAGTTCTCTACGTTCTTCAAAAGAATTAATGTAGAAATCACTCACCCCTTTAAATACTTCAAGTGGATGAGGAATAAAGGTTATGACTCCAAAAGTTAACCCTCTCTCTTTAGATTCTTTTAAGGCATTTTTTAAAAGTCTCTGATGACCTAAATGAACACCATCAAAGTTGCCCATAGATATCGCGATATCAGTATATTCATTTAAATCATTATTTTTTGAGATTATTTTCATTTTTTAAAAGCTTGTGCCAAAAATTCCTTAAAATACTTTTGGTTAAAATTAAATTTATCTCCACCATAATTTTTTTTATAAGTCCTGCTTTCAGCGTATTTAATTAGCTCGCGGAAATATTTTTTGGCCTGGGGAGAGAGTCCTGACTCTTCTAGGATTCTAGATATAGAAGGTTCGGCCACTTTTTGTCCACCCGCTAATTGCAAAATTAATTGATGAACACTTGAATAATCAGGGCCATCTCTTTCTATCTTCTTACATAATTTCAATAAGTTAACTTCATTAACTGGTTTTTTCAGCTTGCCATAAAATATTTCTATAAATTGGGCCAAAAGGACTAAAGCTAGAAAAGTTATTACATAATCCAGCCAAGATTTATGTCCCGAAGAAGCAAAGACCGGGGCCAATAGGTTCTTCCCCGTTACATCCAGTGCGCCAATCGGATCCTGCCTTTTCTGGAAAATCCTTGAAGAGTGTGCTTTTGTGGCAACTCCTGCAATTTTAATACCGGGAAGTAAGATCTCTTTTTTAAGATATTTCTTTTTATCTGGATCAAATACGAAAAAGGATTTTGTTAATTTATCCAAATTAATTGGAGCTTTGGCCAAATAAGTATAGTCAAAAGTTTTTCTGGCCCTGGTAATCCCAATCTCGGTTAATTCAGAATTTGTATCAAATTCTTCTAACGCGTCTGTTTGGTATAAAGCAGGGGCATCAAAATGTTCCAAGGCCCCAGGGCCTTCAACCGTCAGTTTTAATTCTATTGCCTCATTTAATAAAAATTTATTACGGCCAATCTCTATCTTAAAACTATGATCACCGACTAATCCAACGAAATTTGGAGGTTTTCCTTTGGCAGGAAAAGGCCTCACCTTTATCTTAACTTCTTTACTAGCAACACTAACCTGTCTGGTCTGTCGTGATCTAAGGCCAAATGCTCCAAAACCTCCAAAGGGATCTCTTTGCTCGCTGTTATCAAAGTATTGAATTGTTACTTTAAGAGGATCTATTACTAAGTTACCAACCTTTTCAGGGTACACCCTAGCAGAATAAAAAAGCCGCCTGCGGAAAACACCACCTTTATAAGTGACTGTCTCCATTGTTGGCTTAACCTGATGGAACCTCTTAATAAATTTAGGAAACTTCGGGAATTCTTCAATGCCTTCACCAGTCAATCGAATCGATGGCCTAAAGTATAAGTAATAATTAACATCTATTCCTTCGTTAAAATAGACTACAGTTTTTGAAGGGATGGCGATTAAAAAATAATTTCGAGCTTGGGCCCGTTGTTTTAATATCTTGATTTCCATCGATGCCAAGGCCTTCCTTCCACCCGACCAAACTAAGGCAACATCATTTATTGGATAAGTTCCTACCTCTGGTGCGCTTAAGGTAAATATATAAGTCATCTCCCGAATGGTGGTAAACCTCCCATTAATTATTGAAGTATTAATGGACATCCCTCCACTTCGCTGGCCTAAAACCTTTAATCTACCAGGACTAAAACTAACTCTCGGTTTAACAGACCCCTTTAATTTGATTTTAAAAATTATATCAAATTGTTCCCCAGCAACAGGAACTTTAGGGTCTAAAACTATATCTACGTCTTGAGCAAACAAGCTAAAAGAAATAATTAAACAAAGAATGGCATAGATCTTTTTCATGTTTTACCAGTCCCTTCTCTCTCTATCTGGATTCTTTGAACCAGTCGAAGTATCCATATATTTTCGTTGTAGTTTTCGATCATCTTCTAATATTTGTTTTATCATAGCAGGCAATTTAACTTGCTCTCGCTTTTTTTTCACTTCTTTCTCTTTTTGCTCAACAGTCTGGGGCTTTTCTTTTTTCATCTCTTGATCTTTTTTCTGACCTTGTTTCGGGTCCTTTTTCGGGTCCTTTTTCTGGTCCTTTTTCGGGTCCTTTTTCGGGTCCTTTTTCTGGTCCTTTTTCTGGTCCTTTTTCTGGTCCTTTTTCTGGTCCTTTTTCTGGTCCTTTTTCTGGTCCTTTTTCTGGTCCTTTTTCTGGTCCTTTTTCTGGTCCTTTTTCTGGT
>QNFX01000045.1 GCA_003650125.1 Campylobacterota bacterium | reverse complement strand
TCGGGCATTAGCGCTTCTTTAAAGGCAACAGCTTTGGCCGCGATAACATGCTCTAGAGGGCCACCTTGAATTCCAGGAAAGACATTAAAATTAATCTTTTTGATGAGCTCTTCATCATTAGTTAAAATAAGTCCACCTCTTGGGCCTCTTAAAGTTTTATGGGTGGTTGAAGTTACTATATGGGCATGGGGAATTGGACTTGGGTGAACGCCTGCGGCGACAAGTCCTGCGATATGGGCCATATCGACAATTAGATAAGCACCAACGGAATCAGCGATTTCTCTAAATTTTTTAAAATCAATAACCCTTGGATAAGCAGAAGCACCGGCCATGATTAGCTGGGGTTTTTCTTTAAGAGCTAGCTCTGCTAAATCGTCATAGTTTATGGTTTCAGTTTCAAGGTCAAGTCCGTAAGAAACAACATCATAAAGTTTTCCAGAAAAATTAACAGGAGAGCCGTGAGTTAGGTGTCCACCTTCAGATAGATTCATGCCAAAAATTTTATCCCCTGGTTTGATCAGGGAAAAATAGGCGGCCATATTGGCCTGAGAACCTGAGTGTGGTTGAACATTGGCATATTTTGCGCCAAATAGTTTACAGACTCTTTGTATGGCCAGGTCTTCGGACTGATCAACAAACTCACATCCACCATAGTATCTTTTATGAGGAAGGCCTTCAGCATATTTGTTGGTAAGGACGGTCCCTTGGGCCTCCATTACGGCAGGTGAAGTATAATTTTCAGAAGCAATTAGTTCTAATCCCTCTTCTTGTCTAAGCCATTCTTTTTTGACGATTTCTTTTATTTCACTGTCCATATCAGCAAGAGACTTTGAACTTGGATGAAACATCATTAAACTCCTTTTTAATTTGATCTTTTAAAAATCAATGTAGAATTAGTTCCACCAAAACCAAAAGAATTATTTAAGGCATATTCAACTTCAACAGCTCTTGCCTTATTAGGAATGTAATCGAGGTCACATTCAGGATCTTGATTAACCAAGTTTATAGTTGGAGGAAGTATTTTTTCGTATAGGGCCTTGAGGCAAACAATAGATTCAAATCCTCCAGATGCACCTAAGAGATGTCCAGACATGGATTTAGAAGAACTTATTAAAAGATTTTTTGCATGATTTCCAAAAGCTTTTTTAAGCGCTTTAGTTTCAGCAATATCTCCTAGTGGTGTTGAGGTTCCATGGGCATTAACATAGCCGACCGCTTCGGGAGCAATTCCTGCAGTATAAAGAGACATTTCCATACAAGCAGCGGCCCCTTCGCCTTCCGGGTGAGGAGCAGTTATATGATGAGCATCGGAAGAGTATCCAGTTCCAACAACTTCACCGTAAATTTGGGCCCCACGGGCAACGGCCTTATCCCAGTTTTCTAAGACTAAAATTCCGGCGCCTTCTCCCATTACAAAGCCATCACGATCTTTATCAAAAGGTCTTGAAGCTTCAAGAGGATTTTTATTTTTAGAAAGTGCTCGCATGGAACAAAAACCAGCAAAAGGTAAGTTGGAAATCACACCTTCAGAACCACCGGTAACCATCATGTCTTGTCTTCCAGATTGAATTTCATGGTAAGCAGCAGAGATTGCATGGGAGCCGGAAGCACAGGCACTTGAAGTGGTATAGTTTACTCCCTTTAAATTAAATCTTAGGGATACTACTCCTGAGGCCATATTAGGAACAATGGAAGGAATGAAAAAGGGAGAAACTCTTCTTGCACCTCTTTCATTAAAAGTATTAATGGTCTTTTCAATAATTGGAAACCCACCCATTCCAACACCGATGATGGTTCCAGTTTTTCCTGGGGCATAGGGGGAGTTTTCTAAAAGGTTGGCCTGATTTAAGGCCTCATTTGCTCCGTGAAGAGCATAATGAATAAAAGTATCGTATTTGGCCGCTTCTTTAGGAGAGAGAATCTCAACATCTAGTTCAAAATCTTTTACGACACCAGCGATGTTGACCGGAATCTGTTCCACATCAAAAGAATCTCTTTTAATGTGGGAGATACCGCTTTTTCCCTCAATAAGATTTTTCCAGATCTCATCGAGGGAATTACCCATACCGCTAATAGCACCCATTCCGGTGACGGCAACACGACTGTTAATCATTTATATCTCTTACTGTTTTTTATTAGAGATATAAGTTACGACATCACCAACGGTTTTTAGACCTTCAGCATCTTCTTCTGGAATTTCAACTCCAAAATCGTCTTCCATTTTCATCATTAGTTCTACGATGTCTAATGAATCAAATTTTAGATCATCTACAAAACTTGTTTCTGGTTTAATCGTAGATACTTCTACTTTGGCAGCTTCAGAGATAACTTTCATAATTTGTTCTTGTTGCATAATAAACTCCTAATTTTCTATCTTAAAATTTAAAACTATAACTATATATAAAGTCCACCATCAATTTTAATCACTTCTCCTGTGATATAGCTTGATGCTTTGCTAAGTAAAAATGAAACTAGCTGGGCGACATCATCCACTGAACCCATTCGCTTAAGTGGTATTTCAGATAAATACGCCTTTCGCACCTTTTCATCAAGTGTCTCAGTCATCTCGGTCTCAATAAAACCCGGACATATAGCGTTACAGCGAATATTCCGAGAGGCCACTTCTTTGGCAAAGGATTTTGTAAAACCTATTAATCCTGCTTTAGAGGCAGAGTAAGACACTTGAGATGCATTACCCATAAGCCCTACCACCGAGCTCATATTTACTACTGAAACATCTTCCGCTTTTAAAAAGCTTCTGGAAAGAGCAGAGGTGACAAGCATCGCACCTTTTAGGTTAGTATCTAAAGTTTCGTCCAAATCGACTTTCTTAAGCCTGAAAAATATCTGGTCTTTAGAGATACCAGCATTATTTACGAGCCCTGAAATGGGGCCGTATTCTTTTACAAACGCATTGATTGCTTCTTTAATTTGTTCCTCTTGAGTTACATCAAAAAGAATGGGGGTCGCTTTTACAGCACCTAGAGATTCTAGTTCTTTTTTAAATTTTTGTGCGATGTCTTCTTTTCCGGCCCGGTAGTTAAAAACAACGTGGGCACCTTGTTCGGCCAGATTCATAGCAATTTTTTTACCAATACCTCTAGTGGCACCAGTAACAAGAATTTTCTTTTCTTTTAAATCAGAATAAATCATTGGAGTATCTCCTCAAGCTCTTGAGAGAAGTTTTCCGAATCCATTGAGATAACTTTTATATTTCGGTTAATCTTTTTCGCTAATCCCTTTAGAACTTTACCTGGACCTACTTCAATGCAGATGCTTCCATCAGGGATCTTGGCAAAGGACTGGAGCCAAAGGACGCTTGAATCTACTTGGTCGACTAAGTTTTCTTTTATTTTTTCAACGGAAGTTCCCTCTAAATATTCATTGGCATCAACATTTGCTAAATAGGGAGTTTTATTTTCTTTGAAAGGAAAATTATTTAATGTTTCTTTTAGTTTTAGGCCAGCAGGCCTCATGAGAGGTGAATGAAAAGGAGCTGAGACTTTAAGTTCCTTGGCCCTAAACGGACTATCATAATTTTCATTTAGCCACTCTACAACTTGCTCACAGGATCTTGCTTCTCCAGAGATTACAATTTGTCCCGGGCCATTAAAATTAGCAGGAATTACATTTTCAAATCTTTCACAGGCCTTATAAACCCAATCAGCAGGAACTTTTAGGATGGCAAACATTTTACCTTTTCCGAGCGGAACCGCATCCTGCATATATTGTCCACGCAAGTGCACAGCTTTTAGAGCATCTTCAAAAGTTAAAACTTCAGCAGCAACCAAAGCAGAGTATTCTCCCAGAGAGTGTCCGAGAACTCGATCAACTTTAATATTGTGCTTGTCTAAATATTTTTTGAGTTTTCTAAATAGCCCCATAGAGTAACTTAGAATCGCAGGTTGAGTATTTTTGGTTAGATTTAATTCTTCCGTTGGCCCATCTAGCATGATGCCAGATAAATCATAACCTAGGGCCTGATCGGTCTCTTGAAAAAGTGAGGAATCGCCTAAAGTTTTACCCATTCCCACATATTGAGATCCCTGTCCGGGAAAAAGGAGGGTTACTGATTTTTCCATTAAATTTATCCAGGAAAATTAAGCTTCAGATTCTGAACTGGCCTCTTCTTCAGCAACTTTAATCTTGATAACTTCCATGCCTTTAAAGGTTCCACACGATGGACATACCGAATGAGGAAGAGTGAAATCTCCACAGTTTGGGCATGAAATTGGGTGTTTTCTATAAAGTTTATGGTGCTGACCTGCGCGTCTCTTACCTTTTCTACTTGGGCTGGTGGCCTTCTTAGGAACTGCCATGTCTATTTCTCCATAATTAAATAAGATTAGTTAAGTACGACATAGGGGGCAATAGGGCAAGGATTTTTTTAATTTTTCAGGGGCCTATGACTACAATTTTCAAGGTTTAGGTTAACTCCGCAGCTAGGGCAAAGACCCTTGCATTCAATATGGTGCAAGGGAAGCGGGTTTGCGACCATGTAGATATTTTCATGGATTAGCTCTTTGAGATTTATAACTCCATTATCGTAGGTATAGAGCTCTAACTCATCTAATCCATGATCGATGTAAGTGCTATTTTCAAACTTGGGACTATTCCCTAGTTCATAGTCGATAAAGCAGCAAGAAAACTCATTTTCTAAGGATTCATGGGTGAGCTCTAGGCATTTGACACAAGAACAGGGGTAGTGGGCCTTCACTGAACCATGAAGAATAAAGTGATCTTTTAAGGTATTTGTATTCTTTTTTTGGATACTTAGCTTAACTTCAATGGATCCTGAGACGGCATGATCTTCATCTATCATTTGGTCTTGTTCAAGCTCCTTTAAGAGGTCTTTGATCCAAGGAATTTTCATATCTAGATGATATTCATTTTCCTCGTTGAAAGGGTAGCTTCGGACATTAATTTGACCGTTATGTGGTTTTGGACCTGATTTAGGGTTGTGCGTAGTAGTTTCCATATGCTTTAAATCTTTTATATGATAGCTCGATTTAAGTATAGTCTTTCGGAAAAATATTCTTATGCAGAGCATTGAAAATAAAATTCTTCTTATCGGGTTTATGGGGGCCGGTAAATCAAGTTTTTTGCGTAAATTGCAAAGAAATGGCGCTAATTACCATTTTGTGGACCTTGACCAAGAAATCTTAAAAGGAAAAGGTCTGAGTCATTTAGGGGAGCTGATTGAAAGCGTCGGCTGGGGCCCTTTTAGGCAAATGGAGTATGATTTTTTAAAGGATATGATGAATTCTGGAGATAATTTAGTAATTGCTCTGGGAGGCGGGGCCTTTAATGAAAATAATCAAAAATTATTAGAAAAGGGCACTACCATATGGCTTAACACCCCTTTTGATATTTGTTTTAACAGGATTAAAGAGTCCATTGAGCGACCTTTAGTAAAATTATCCCGAGAAGAACTGCAAAAACTTTTTAATGAGAGAGTGCTCCAATATAAAAAATGTAAATACATTTTAAACTTAGAGCAGATTGAGCAAATTAATAGTCTAAAAGATTTGTTTTCACACATAGGGCCTACATGAGCTATATTTAAAGGGATGCCAAGGAGGATTTGGTGAGTGAAAACAATGGCCCCATCGTGGCGCTTCTAATTGATGATCCGGTAGAGACAAAAAATTTATCATCCATTTTTAAGAGGATGGGATTTACTCCTGAATGTTATGAAGACTTGGAAGTTTTCTGGAACAGAGTAGAGGAGAAAAGACCGAGTCTCTCGATAATTGATGTTAAGTTGATGAGTAAAGGGGAGGTTGTTCTTAAGGACCATCCCTTAATTCAAAATGACGATCTACCAATTGCTTTTTATTATACTGATGAAACGACACCTTTAACGGTCTCAACTTATGAAATATTTCATATGGGGCTGGTGAAAAAATCTGCCAATTATGCGCCAGCTTTGAAATGTGCTTTGAAAAGGGCAGTAAAATATTGGTCCTTTAAAGGAAAGTCTACTAATTTAAATCAAAAACTGCAGCAATCGGTTAAGAGAACTCTGCAGGATGCCCAAATTAGAATATATCTTAAGACCATTAAATCTTGGCTCTCTTGCAAAGATGAAGAGAGCTTTTATCATGCGAGTGAAAAGGTTTTAAGTAATTGGCCTGAAGTTGAGCAGTATACTTGGCTCTGTTTAGATCATAATGGACAAAAATTAGTTTCGCCTAAAATATCAAATTTTAAATTTGTTGAGATTCCTGATATTGAACTTGGCAAAAATAATCTGGAAGGGATTGATAAGTTAGCTGAGGATATGGGCAAAAAGGTTGTAGAGGAGACACTAGGCGAAGACAGTGTGGTATTAAAAGTTAAAGGAAGTAGGAAATATCCAGAAGTTCTTATCTTCTTTAAGGTTCATAAATGCCTAAAAGATTTTAATTGGTCTTTGCTTGAAGAATTCTTGGGCGTATTCTATTTATACAATAAGGGTAAAAATAACTTTTTTGAATCTCAGAAAAAAATGATTTTAGGGCCCTGGGAGATGTTTTCTCTGTTAGATGAGAACATGGATATCCATGGTAAAAAACATACTTTAATTGATTTGGATTTTTCCTCTCACCTTACAGTGCTATTAAAACAAAAAAATAAATTCTCCTGGAATAAGTTCTTAAATGATTTTTGCAGTCCTTTAAGAGAGAAATTTGATTTTAATGTTTCTTGTACCAGTCCAGGACACTTGGCCTTTTTAACTGATTGGAAAAATGGCAATGGCCTATTTGAACTTCTAAATGAATCGCTAAAAGATTTTCCCATGTGGAAATATTTTGAAGAGGATCAGGATATAGTATCTGGTAATTTTACTCCCACCCTTAAAATGGTTCCACCCTCAGTGAGAGGTTATTTATCTCATTTAGCGGAAAAATCTCCCTTTTTTACGGAAAATAGTATATCTAGGTCAGAATTATGAACGATCGCAGCGAACTTCAGATAGATCTAAATATTTTAGGCGAAAATATTAAAAAATTAGGCGTTTTAGCGCCTATTAATGAAGTTCTTTTTATGGTTAAGGCAGATGCTTATGGCCATGGAATGGTACCGCTGGTTAGTTATTGTCTTAATTTTTCAAAAATTAGGGAATTTGGCGTTGCGACCTGTTTTGAGGCAAGACAGTTAAGAAGTAACTTACCTTTAGAAAATTTTGAAATTTATGTTTTCTCCGATCTTAACTTAGAAAAAAATAGAAATTTTTATAAAGAATTTAATATTATTCCAGTGATATATTCTTTGGCAGATTTAAACTTTTTTCTTTTTGATTCGAGCTATAAAAATGTTCCTCTTTGTTTAAAATTTAACACAGGTATGAACCGTTTAGGTTTTGAAGAAGATGATGTGGAAGAGGTCGTCTCCATGATGAAAACTCGAGGTCGCTCCTCGGTTTATCACTTAATGACTCACCTTTCTTCTGCTTCCCTGCTGGGAACAAATAAGAGGAACACGGAACAAAAAAATAGATTTAAAAATATAAAAGATAAGTTCGAGGCCTTTAATATTAATCTTGAGAGAACTTCAATTTCCAATTCTGGGGCAATCGAACAAGGTCTGGGCCTTGAAGAAACTCATATAAGGCCTGGACTAATGCTTTATGGGCCTACAAATTTAATTAAAAAGTATCGGACAAAGTCTAATTGGAAGGGAGAAACTATATCTTCTTTGCAAACTTATATTATCAAAACCAGTTTGATTAAAAAGGGAACTCCCATAGGTTATGGTGCCTCCCCCTGCCCGGATGACGGACTTTTGGCAATTTTGGCCTTAGGTTATGGTGATGGATTTTCGACTAATTTTGAAGGGGCACATATTTTTCATAAAGGTCACAAAGGAAAAATAGTTGGCAGAGTTAATATGGATATGACTCATGTGCTTTTTTCTAAAGAATCTGCAGCTGAAATTAAAACTGGGGATAAAGTCAAAATTTGGGGACATGAGCAGAGTGAACTTCAAAGGTTTTTAGATGAAACTGGTTCCATACCGTATGAAATTTTCTGCCAACTTACGGGGAGAGTTCCTAGAAATTATAATTTAAAAGAATTGATGGTGTTTAAGGAAGAGGATCATGGAAAAAAATTGGCTTATTAGGACGGGGCAAAATCAAGTCTTAGGTCCTGTGACTAAAGATAAGGTTAAAGAATTAATAAAATCAGGTTCTTTGGAATTAGAGGATGAGGTTTGCTCGGGAAATGGTTATTGGTTTAAAATCAAAGAAGAAGAGTTAGTTGATAAATATCTAAATGGTGATTATATCCAAAGCTTTAACCCAGTAAGTGAGGCCAAGAGCATTTTAACTTCACCAAAGGGAAAAAAAATTATTTGGCCGGTAATATTTTTTCTAATAATGAGTTCTAATCTTTTCTTTTCTTCAGATAATATAAAGGCCCAGGATTTTCCTCAAAATATCAAAAAAAAAAAAGTGTAATTTATTTTCCACCTCATGAACTTAAAAGAGGATGGCTTTATCCAAGTGTAACTCTTCGAGGTTTCTACTTTAATAAAATTACCCCAAACTGGCCGAAAAAATGTGAGGATACTGACGAATTCTCCCTGAAATTATTAATCTTGCTCTCAAAAAAAAATAAACTGGATAATGGTTGGAAGGACTTTATAAATAGATGTTTTGAGAAACTATCACCATCTTTTAAATTTCAAATTGCTTACAAAAGAGATGATTTTAAAACCTCGAATAAGTTAGCAGGAAAAATAAAAAAGTTCCTATCAAGGGAAGACTTATCCAAAGTTAAAAAGATCTTTAAGACCCGAGAGAAAATACATAAGATAAAAAAATGGGATAATTCTTTTGTTGCAGCGATGAAACTCGGATTTGATGAAAAACATAAAATTAAAATTTACAGGCAGAATAAAAATATATTAACTGCTATTGAAAACGAGGGAAAAAGTTTTTTATCCGGCATTTTAAAAATCATTGTTGCCATAAGAGTTGATAATCAGGCCTGGGCAAAAAAAATTATTAGAGAATTTATCAATATGGGCCCGGCAGAAATGATTTTTTACCACCATCTTGGAGAGAACCATGACGCTCGGACTTTAAGACAGTTATTTATGCAGTTTTTAGATAAAGTGAACAACTTTTTAAGTGATGTTAAGTGGAAAAAAATGTTTTTTAATCAATTGGCCATTCTAACAAATTCTGCAGAAATGCCGCTTGACCTTGATCAGTGGGATGCAAATTGGTCTTTTCAAGAAATAAAGGACCAATATAAGTCACAAAACTACGGAATTCCTTATTTAGGTTTTTGGTATGAAATGTATAACTACAATACTTTTCCAGCTCAAGTAGATCGATTTATGAAAGATGAGCTAACAGGAGATAATATAAAAAAGTGGGGGCGAAATTATCCTTGGCTTTTTTCCTATTATTTTCCTGAAAATGAAAAATCTCAGGAAGAAGTCTTAAAGATTATGGATGAGTTGGTTAAATCTAAAATTATGTATGATAAATATTTAATGCTACAGCTCCTGGGAAATCTAAATGAAAGTAAAAACTTTAAAGTTTTAAATAAGATTAAAAAGAGATATCCCAGTCTTTCGAGACCTCTATTCCAGCAAAAAAGAAGGTTTTATATGGATCTTCTATCAAAAGGGGAAGTGGTAGATTTCAGTATTTACCAATTGTTAAGATTAAAAGATATAGTAGTAGAAAAAGATATTTTGTGGTGGGTGACATTTTAATGAGTGATCAAATTTATATTTATCCAACTGATACGGTATGGGGAATAGGGGCCAGTATTTTTTCTAGGGATGCTCAGGAAGAAATAAGGGCCATAAAAAAAACAAGTCCTGATAAACCTATGTCAGTCCTATTCCCAGGAAAGAATCTGTTGGCGCATTTTATTGATTATCCTGTCTTATGGGATGATCTATTTAAGCTTGAAGTGACTTTTTTAATTCCCATGAGTTGGTGTAAACAAGAAATTCCAGATTGGGTAGCAAAGGGCCCATATCTTGGAATTCGATGTCTGGAAAATGATGAGCTCAAAAAAATCTTAGAAAAAGAAGGAGCTCCGATTACCAGCACTAGTTTAAATCTATCTGGTGGAGGCCCGATTACTTCGTTAGATGATGCTATGGCCTTTCAGAATAATGAAGCGAACTCAGCAGAATTAATTCACTTTAAAGATCATCATATGTCAGGTATGTCTTCAACTATTGTAAAAGTGGAAGAAGGTAATACTTATGAAATCATCAGGTCTGGAACCAATACCTCAAAGGTCAGAGATATCCTGGGATTATCAGCAACCTGAATTTTATAAATTTTCGGAAGATTCAATATTTTTATCTAAGCAAGTGCTTAGAAGAGTTCGAGAAAATATGAGGATCTTAGATGTGGGCTCAGGTTGTGGAGTCGTAGGACTTGAAATTATCAGAGAGTCCAATTTTAAAGGTCAGGTAGATTTTTTAGAAATCCAAGCAGAATATAAACCCTATTTTGAGGCCAATAAAGTTTATCTAAATGCTTTTAATGCTAATTTTATTTTAGGAGATTACTCTAAAACTACCTTAGAGAAAAAATATCATTTAATTGTTAGCAATCCACCTTACTTCGCCCCCAAAGATTTTAGAAGGGGCCCAGATATAAAAAAAAATATTTGTAGGTTTTTTTTAAATGGTGATTTAGATAACTTGCTGTCTTTTTTTAAAAAGCATTTAGACCCAAACGGTGTAGGGGTTTTTTTATGCCGAGAGCTTGGTTTTCTTGAGAAATATCAATCAACTTTTAGCTTTAACGTCATTAAAAAGGATGAAAAAACTAATTTAATTGAGGTGTTTCCCTTGGATATAAAGGGAGGTAAGTGATTTTTTTACTTCTAGGTCCTCAATATCAATAAATAATTCATCGGCCTCTTTTTTATATTTTCTATATTCTGGAGAATAGGGATGGAAAAGTTTAGGACTATTGCTGGTTACTTTTCTTTTCTTGGATTCATCTGTTTTCTTTTCAAAAAAAGATGAATTCATCTGATAGCGAATGCTTTTTATTTTCCCTTTAAGACTGGGAAAAACTTCAACAACCCTTTTTTTAAGCTCTTCTTCCATGAAGCTAAGTTGCTGGCCTATGGCCGGATGAGAGGTCAAAATAACTAAGTTTCCATATTGGTGTTTAAGCGGGATGGTCATTTTGATTAGTCGCTCTCCTACAATCTCTTCCCATCTATCTATGAGAGAGAGAAAATCAAAGCCACTTTGAGGTACTTTGCGATAGGATTTTTTTATAGGTTTATGACCTAAATTATTTAATATATTTGAAAGTTTTTTAAACAATGATGACCTTACGCGTAATGTTAGACCCCGTTTTAAATCCTAAAATAAATTGTGGGTTATTTCTATTTTTAATCTTTGGTGTTATGTTTCACGCATGTTTCGTGCACTGATTCCATTCCTACTGCTTCTTAGCTCCTGTGGGAGCTACAGCTTTAAGACAAATTCCAATCCATTTGAATTTCTCGGAATTAAAACCATAGCAATTCCCATGTTTGTGAATCACTCTATCCTTCCTAATGTAAATGGTCATTTCGCAAAACAGTTCTCTCAAGGTCTTTCCCGGTTTAATGGGCTTAGAGTTTATCTCGGTGATACAAAAAGTGCGGATGCCATCTTGCTAGGCATTGTAGAATCTGATGATTCTCGTAGCAAGGTGGTACAAACAAAAAACTATAAATATATTACCGGCCTTTTGCATGATTCCATTGGGTCGAAAAGAAATCAGTTCTATATGCCTTTGACGACTCAAGTCTCACTCAGGCTTAGAGTCGTCCTGATAAAAAGACCTGGCCCAGAGCTTATTAAGGTCGTTTCTTCTCAAATGGGAAAGCATATTAAAGGGCACCCAAAAATTATTTTTAATCGCACCTTTAGTCTTCACCATACCTTTACTCGCTCGCTTCGTGACAATTTAAGTGTCGACAGGGGAGGCGTTGTCAATTTCACAAAAAATTCTTACTTTCTAGATGATAGTGTAGAAAAAATGGCCAAGTTGGCGGTAGTGAAATTCAATGAGGAAATAATTAATGCATTCTAAAGCAAGGCCTTGGAGTTTTTTCGAAAATTTTCCCCCAGGTAAAAAACCAGGACTTTATGGGACCTATTGCTTTGACCCATACCTAGAACGATTAATTCAAAAGAAATGGTCCTCCCATATAAAAGGCATGGGATTAAATCATCATGTTATCCTGGGAAATGAAGCAACTTCTGATTGGATTGATGAAAATCTAATATCATTAGATCTTTTTGGCGGTCAGGACTCCTATATGATTTTAAATGGAGAGGATATACCTACCTCTGCTCAAGAGAAAATTTTAGAGCTAGATTTGTCAGAGAAATTTCTTTTCATCTCTTTTTCAAAAAGTGGAAAGTTCTTTTTAAAATGTTGTAAGGGTGAAGGTCAATTTTTCACCATGGAGATGCCTAAATTTTGGGAGAGTGATAAGCTTTTAGATTTCCTCGCTAGAGAATTAGGGGGGCCTCTTAATTCCTCTATCAAAAATTATATTCTTACAAATATTACACATGAGGTTGGAAGCTTTATTAATGCTCTCAAATTGATCAGCATTCACTTTGGTAGCAAACAAATTTCTCTAGAGGAGTTAAAGGAAATTATCCCACCTTCGAGGATGGATATTTTTCAACTGGCCTCTTTATTTGGGAATAAAAATAAGCAGGAATTTTTTCATAAACTCATAGCTCTTGAGGTATCTCAAAAAGAATGGATATCTTTCTTCAATTTTATGATTGGCCATCTTTTTAAGTTAACAGGGGACTCGAAAGGGAATTCTCAATACGAAAGAGATCTCGCTAAACAACGAAATCTTTGGAGTATTGATGAGATAAATAATGAAATAAAGTTATTCGGAGAACTTCAAATAGAGGCGAAGGGCGGAAACTTAAAAGAAAAGCTCCGCCTTGCGTACCTTAAAGACTATTAACTTGAGTCGTAAGTCTAGAAGTCGTTCTTGCGGCCTTATTAGGCTTGATATAACCAACACGGGCCAATTTAGATAAAAGGGCCTGAGCATCTGGAAGTAGCTCTTGTGCTTTTACTTTTTCTTTACCAGTGATGGCAGCTCGAATTGTCTTCAAAACGCTTTTTACTTTTGAATTTTTGACTTTGTTGTTAAGGGTTCTTTTAACTGTTTGTCTCGCCCTCTTTTTAGCTGATGTATGATTCGCCAAAATTTGCTCCTATTTATAATGCAATAAAGGATCGTTTTTATTCCAAATTTAAAATATTGGCAAGCTTTAAATAAAAAGTTTACACCCTAAAAGGTTGAAATTAAGGATTTTACGGCCTAAACTTCGAGCACTTTTAACCAGTATTTAAGGGGCCTTGTGCATGATTGAAGTGAAAACCATCGGAGTGGTAGGGGCCGGCCAAATGGGCAGGGGAATTGCTCAGGTTGCGGCCATGTCTGGATATCAGGTTAAACTTCAGGACTTAAATCGAGATATACTGGCAGAAGCACTTGAATTTATTACAGAACAGCTCCACAAAGGGGTTAAAAAAGGTAAGTGGGAAGGGCCTTTCGTTGTAGAAACCCTATCTAGAATTCAGGCCGATATGTTAAAAGACCCTCTCGCGGAGTGTGACCTGGTAATTGAGGCCGCCACAGAGAATAAAGATTTAAAATTTAAAATTTTTAAAGAATTAGACCAAATTGTAAAAAAAGATGCCCTTTTGGCCTCCAATACATCCTCTATTTCCATCACTGAAATTGCCGCCCAAACCTCTCGTCCCTCCCAGGTGGCAGGAATGCACTTTATGAATCCAGTGCCCATCATGAAATTGGTGGAAGGAATCAAAGGCCTGCAAACCTCAAATGAGACCTTTGAGGCCGTGAGGAGCGTGGCAGAAAAAATGGGAAAAGTCTGGATTTCAGTCAAAGATGTTCCAGGTTTTGCCATCAATAGAATACTTCTTCCCATGATAAATGAGGCCATTTTTGCTCTTTATGAAGGTGTTGCCTCAGCTGAAGATATTGATACTGCCTTGAAGCTTGGAACCAACCAGCCCATGGGGCCACTTACTCTGGCCGACTTTGTAGGCCTTGATACTTGTTTGGCAATCCTAGAAGTTCTCCATGAGGGATACGGGGATCCAAAATATCGTCCATGTCCACTTCTAAAGCAATATGTAGCGGCAGGAAGACTTGGATATAAAACAGGACATGGTTTTCACAATTATAAATAGGAAATCGTATGACGCTAAATAAGGAATACCAAGAGCTAAGAGACATGGCCGCTAAATTTGCCGACGTTGAAGTAGCTCCAATCGCCGCTCAAATTGATCACGAAGAGTTGATTCCAAAGACCTTAATAGATAAATTAAAAGAGATGGGATTTTTTGGAATATATATTCCTGAAGAGTATGGTGGCGCCGGTTTAGATTATATTTCTTACGCTATTATTATGGAAGAACTCTCAAGAGGCTGTGCTTCTACAGGAGTTTTAATTTCTGCCCATAACTCCCTATGTAATTATCCCATTTTAAAATTTGGTACCGATGAACAAAAGAAAAAATATCTTCCTAAGCTGGCAACAGGTGAGCACATAGGTTGCTTTTGTTTAAGTGAACCCAATGCCGGATCAGATGCAGGAGCTCTTACAACTTTTGCCGAAGATAAAGGCGATTACTTTGAAATCTCCGGTACTAAAAATTTTATTACCAACGGTAAAGAGGCCAAGATCGCAGTTCTTTTTGCCAAGACAGAAAAAACAAAAGATCACAAAGGTATGAGCGCCTTTATTATAGAAACGGACTGGGAAGGATTTAGCGTTCAAAAATGCGAAGATAAACTCGGCATCAAAGGATCTTCTACCGCTCAGATATCCTTGGAAAAGGTAAAAGTACCTAAAGAGAATTTACTCGGAGCTTTGGGTAAGGGATTTCGTATCGGACTTGAGACTCTAGATGGAGGAAGGATTGGCATCGCCTCTCAAGCTCTAGGAATTGGAGAGGCCGCATTTCGCTACGCAAAAAAATATGCCATGGAGCGAATTCAATTTGGAAAACCGCTAAGTGACCTACAGGCGATTCAGTTTATGTTGGCAGATATGAGTACTAAACTTCATGCTTCAAGACTAATGATATTAAATGCTTCCCAGTTAAAAGACGAGGGAGAGCGATATTCAAAGGAAAGTGCCCAGGCAAAACTTTTTGCCTCTGAAGCGGCCATGTGGATTACCACCAAGGCGATTCAGGTCCTAGGCGGAGCAGGTTATTGCAAAGAATACCCGGTAGAGCGTCATTTTCGGGATGCCAAAATTACCGAGATTTATGAGGGAACCTCAGAAATACAGCGCCTGGTGATTGCTCATAACGAGCTTACAAGTTAAATTACGTAGACAAAGTTGACTCGCCCTTGAAAAATTAATACTCTGGGCCAGTTGAAAAAAACTAAATTGATAAACACATTTTTGGAGAAAATAGGTATGGCGAAGAAAAAGGCCACAAAGAAAGCTACTAAGAAAAAAGTAACCAAGAAAAAGGTTGCTAAGACAAAAGTTACAAAAAAGAAAATTGCCAAGAAAAAAGTAGCTAAAAAGAAAGTCGCCAAGAAAAAGGTTGCTAAAAAGAAAGTTGCCAAGAAAAAAGTAGCTACAAAGAAAGTTACTAAGAAAAAGGTGGCGAAGAAAAAAGTAGCTAAAAAGAAAGTTGCCAAGAAAAAGGTAGCGAAGAAAAAAGTGGCCAAGAAGGTTCAAAAAAAGAAAACCACTAAAAAAACTGCATCTAAAAAAGTAGAGGCCAAAAAGGCCATACCTAAAAAAGTAGAGACTAAAAAGGCCATACCTAAAAAAGTAGAGACTAAAAAAGCCGCACCTAAAAAAACTAAGAAAAAAGAAGCAGTAACAAAGACTAAAGTAAGAGACGAATTATTATCGTCGCTTTCCTCGGCCAAGGGACAACTTAACATTGAGGATATCCTTGAGGCCATGCGAAGCATGGATAATTTTACCGCTAAGTCAGATGAATGTCTGGAAAAAAAATGTGACAACCTGTCCACTACTGGTGGGTTCTGTCGAGTTCATTATATCAAAAATTGGGAAGTGATTAAAAATCGGGAAACCATTATTAAGCAAGGTAAGCTTAATGAAGTTATTATCGAAGTATTAAATAAATTCCCCATAAAGATTATTCAAAACATCTTAGATGATCTACAAGATGATAAGACATTTTTTCGTGTCCTTAAAGAACTCAATATAGATTCAAAATCCGAATCTTTTGATGAAAATGACGAAGAGGATGGAGAGGATGATAGAGATATCACCTATGAAACTAAGACTAATTTTAGAACAATTAACGAGGCAGAATAGAACTACTTTAGTAGTTCATCTGCCTTAAGGGTCAGAAGGATATTTTCTCTACTTACCTGGTAGAAGATTTCAATATTTCTGAAAGTTTCATTCGACCAACTGGTGTTATAATCATTTCCCTCAGTATTTCCAAAATGTGAATCAAAAAATACACCTACTGAATCAATCAATGTATCCAGTAATTTTTTTGCCTTTTGTCCTTCTTTAAGATCTGCTGAGATGATTAAGGTTACAGGAAGAGCATTCATATCCTGATCATCCATAAAGGAAATGGCCAAAAGAACTTCATTTGGATAGGTGAATCCTAGTATGTAAAAGGATTTATTCGCCCTATTACACTCATCTTTATAGATAGAGTTTAAAAGTCCTGTGAACTCATTAGTCCACTCATCTGGAAGAGAAATCCCTTCTACGTCGTGTTGTTTTCTAGATAACATGAGGGCACCCTATCAAAGATAAAGCGGACAAGGCATCATTTTTTTGCTAATTTGAGAAAAATTTTTAAGGATCCATATGTCAGTATATATTTTATCAGGTGCTAGAACCGCAAATGGCGCATTTTTAGGGAAATTAAGTACTACTCCTGCTCCAAGACTTGGGGCCTTCGCTATAAATGGTGCCTTGGAAAAGGCCCAATTAGGTGCAGATCAAATTGATGAAGTCTTTATGGGAAATGTCGTAACTGCAGGAGTCGGACAAGCTCCCGCTAGACAAGCGGCCCTCTTCGCAGGATTTCCCAACTCTGTTCCCTGTACCACTGTTAATAAAGTCTGTGGTTCTGGTATGAAAACTATAATCATGGGTGCTCAATCGATTCTTTCTGGAGACAATAGTACCGTCGTTGCCGGAGGAATGGAGAATATGTCTCTCGCTCCTCATTTACTTCCAAAATCTCGCACGGGCATTAAATTTGGCAATGGAACTCTAATCGATTCCATGTCTCACGATGGGCTATGGGATGTTTATTCAAACCAAGCGATGGGAAATTGTGCGGAAGAGTGTTCAAAAAAATATAACTTCACACGAGATTCTCAGGACGAGTTTGCCAAAGAATCCTATCTTCGTTCGCAAAAAGCGATTAAAGATGGAATCTTTGCAAGAGAGATCACTCCTGTTCTGATTGAAAGTAGAAAAGGTGATGTCCTAGTAGATGAAGATGAGGGGCCATTTCAGGCCAATTTTGAAAAAATGGGAAAGCTCAGACCAGCGTTTGCAAAAGATGGAGCGATCACAGCTGCTAATGCCTCAACCATTAACGATGGAGCAGCGGCCGTCATCCTAAGTTCCAACAAAGAAAACGCTAAATTTGAAATAATTGCTCATGCTTCTCACGCGCAAGATCCAACTTGGTTTACTACAGCTCCGACCTCTGCCATGAAAAAATGCCTCACTAAGGCCAAGATGGACTTAGATCAAATCGGTCTTTTTGAAATCAACGAGGCCTTTTCAGTTGTAGTCATGGCCTGTATGAAAGATCTCAATCTCGATCCAAAAAAGGTAAACATCTATGGAGGTGCCGTTTCTCTAGGGCACCCAATAGGTCAATCGGGAACGAGAATTGTTGTAACTCTTATGAACGCCATGGAACAAGAAGATGTAGAATACGGTATGGCCTCGATCTGTATAGGGGGCGGGGAAGCTCTCGCTATGATTTTAAGGAAGCTTTAACGGCCGGTTCCATCAGGATCATATTTTACTGTTATAACATCTCCGTTAGTGTAGATGTAATTTCGGCCTAGTCTAAAGATGTAACCAGACTGTTTATCGGCCCTACCTTCATCAGCAAGATATGGGATATTAAACGGAGGTAGAATTTTTAAATTAAAATTTTCTTGTTTTTCCAGATATTGAATCTCAGAGTCAGGGATTAAATTTCCATTTTTAAAAAACTTAGGCCTATTATTTGGATGAACTACTGGTTTTATTTTTAATCTTACATACCCATAGTAGTCAAGAGCTTTATGGGTTTCAATTCTTATATAATCAGGCCATTTAATTTTTGCATTTCCATTTAATTTAATAAAAAAACCGTTTAGGGGGGCATCTAAGATTGAACATTCGGACTCGCTGCTTTCGTGGGATGGGTTACAGTCCCAAATATCAGCTGTAGTTTCATGAGTCGGAGTTCCAAATAGGACTTCAAACGTAGACCAACTCCAACCATTTGAGGGAGAAGGAAGTATAGGTGTTTTAATGTTTGGATTGTTCCCATCTACTTTATAGACTTTAAAATCATCATAGTTATAGTTTTGATTTGAGTCTGTTATATTAAAAATATCTTTTAAATTCACTTGTTCATCATTTGTGAGATGAACAGGCCAAATTTTATAGGTGTATGGCATTTCTTGTTTTATGCTATTATTTAATCCTTGAAATAAAGTTTCAAAATGGTTCGGTGAACAGAAATCATAACTATCTACAAATTGAGGATCCAACCAAGGTCTGTTAGCATCGAAGGTCGTAGGAATTCCTTTATAGACTAATTCAGAAAATAGTTTGTATGTGGTGCCTGCTCGGGCTCCTATTTTACAGGAATTTGTAAACGGTATTAAGGACATAAAACGAATTTGTTTGGATTGTAGATTTAAAGCGATATTCGAAAGTTCAGAAACTTTTAAAGATAAATTATCATTATTACAAAATTGATCGAGCCCATCCCATTTACATCTTGAGGTTGTATCATCTCCATTAGAAATTAATACTATTATAATATTGGATTTTTCTCGAAAAATATTATTGCCAGCAGCTGTTTCTAAAAGAGAAACTGCTCTTTCAATTCCGGGCTCGGTAGGTCCAGATTCTGTATATGGCATTGTAGAGATTACAAACTCTGTATCTTGTAGAGGACGCCATAATAAATAAGGGTTTGAATCTCCTTCGATGTAAGGAATATCAGTGTTGTTTGGAGAAAAAATTGAACTAAAAGATCCTAATTCATTTAGTCCCTCTCTAGAGGTAGGTAAAAGAGGTGAAAGTATAATCCTGTAATCAAAATCGGTAGAAATATTAGTCAAGGTTCTTGCAAGTGATAGTTTGGTATTTAGGGAAACATATCGTTGACTTCCAGAATTATCCCAAATGAATAAAAAATCTACTTTAGGCTTTATAGGATCAAGCTCAAATCCCCCAGTAATTATTTTTTTTTCACTAAATTCTACAGTTATGCCGTCATCTTGCTTAATAGTGGTAAATTGCTCTTCTCCACATGAAGCAAAGAGGACGGCGAAAATTGTTAATAATATTGTTTTCATTGAATCTTTAATCGGTAATTTACTAAAATATTTAAGGAATTGGACGATAGAGGGGGAGTGAAAAAGTCGGTTGTATTATGTGATTTCGGCCAGTTAAAATAAAGTATATATTTAAGGCGGGAT
>QNFX01000044.1 GCA_003650125.1 Campylobacterota bacterium | reverse complement strand
TTGTAGATGAGTTCAAAACTTCAGGAGAGCGGGCCAAAAAGAAAAGAGTTCATGCTAGATTTGAAATTTTAAAGAAAGGGAACAGAAGTAATTTTCTTGCCAATAAATTTGTTAAGAGTATTAAGGGAAGTGTAAGAGATACTCATATTGAAAATGCCAAAGAAGCTTTCAAAGCTGAACATAAAATAAATTTTCTAAGAGGGAAGTTTGTTGATGTTGTAAGAACTGACGCTAGAGAAACTAGAAGAGTTAAGGACGCTAGGAAAGCAGCAGCTAAAGCAGAAGTTATGAGCGCGGCCACGAGATCTTTTTTAAAGAAAAAGTTTATAAGTGTTGTGTCAGAAGATGCAAGAGAGTCCAGAAAAATTAAGGACGTGAGAAAAGCAGTAGCTAAGGAAGAAATTTTAAAATTCAGCAAAAAAAGTTTTTTAGCTAAGAAGTTTATCTCGGAAGCAAAAAGTGATGCCCTTAAGACCAGAGAGAGTCGAGAACAAGTTATAGCGGCGGTAAAAAGAGGTGATTTAAAAGCTTTAAGAAGACTTTTAAAAAAAGGTGCTAGTGTCGACTTTATGGATAAGGAAAGTGGCCTGACTCCATTGATGATAGCAGTTAAATCTCAAGAACTTAAAATAGTTAAGTTCATGGTTCTTGAAATGACATCTAAAGCTTTAAATGCCATCGACAAGGATAGAAGGAATGCTCTTATCTGGGCAATTGTAGGCCCTACCAAAAAACCAAATAAGATCACCAGGAAAATTGTCAAAATATTAGTTAAAGCTGGAATTGAAGTTAAATTAGAAGACAAGCAGGGGATGAGTGCACTTGACTATGTTTCTATACGAAAATATAGGAGTATCAGAATCTCCCTATATCTTAAATTAAAAGGCGCTAATAAATAAATGCCCTCGAATGAGGGTATTATATCTAGTAAATCTATTTTAATCTTTCTATAATAAATTAAATCTATTAAGGAAGAGAAAGATGAGAGTACCTCCCGGATATTTTTTTAAAGGACAATTTTTACAGCTGATTGGTTTTGCCACTCTAGTTTGGATTTGTTTTATTCTTATGTTTCAAATAGAAACCCAACAAGGGAGCTGGCTTGGGTTGAGCTCTAAGCAGTGGTTTTATATTTCCATGGCAACGGCAGTAATTCATCAATTTTTTGTATGGCTTATTTGGCGATTGGAGCTATGCTTTGGAACCATTACTAAAGTCTTTAAAGGGGCAGGTTTTAGGCTTTATACGACTATCTTCTCCATCTTTATTCTATCACGTCCGTTTACCTTAATTGTTCTGGGAATGACGGATTATGGTTCTTTAAAAATAAGTACAGGATTTCAAGTAACTCTGCTCATGCTAATGATTCCACCTTGGGTGTATGCCATGTATTCAATCGTGAGATATTTTACCTTCGATCGCGCCTATGGAATCGATCACTGGCACCCGGAAAAATATAAAGATGCAGGTATGATAAAAAAGGGAATATATAAGTTCACAAACCATGGAATGT
Organism: Campylobacterota bacterium; assembly: GCA_003650125.1. Lineage (GTDB taxonomy): Bacteria > Bdellovibrionota > Bacteriovoracia > Bacteriovoracales > Bacteriovoracaceae > SMWT01. The sequence continues at coordinate 18,319 of QNFX01000044.1, read as the reverse complement.
ATTTCTATGCAATTTTAATATTATGGATCATAGCAATAGGGTTTAAATCTCAATGGGCGCTTTTGGGGGCCTTTTTCCATCATGTGGCGGTTTGGATTCACTACCATGCAACAGAGAGACCTGATATTAAGATAATTTACGGTTAAGAATTAATTATCCTTAAAGTATTGGTTGATCCCTTTTCCCATTGCCGTTAGGTTTGGGCCAAGTATTTTTTCCACCAAAGCATTAATAACTGGTGAGATTTTTTTTGCCAGAAATCTTGGGACTCCCGGCACTTTTTCAGGATAGATTTTTACTTCACAGTTGAGAATGAATTCTGTTTTATTCTCTCCCTTAGCGGTAAAAGAGTTTACCCCTTTTGCCTCAAATAAATCATTGGCAAAAAAGGACTCCAGTTCATACTCCACGGTATAAGTGCCATCTTTCCATACCGCTTTGTCTTTCCATGATAAAAATTCAGGTTTGATAAATTTTTTAACGAGTAGAGGGATTTCGGCCTTGGCATACCAGTAATTGGTAATTTTTAAAGAGTTGTCTTTCTCTTTTTTCTTATTTTTAACCTCTATTTTTTCTACATTTGGGAGGTAGGGGACTAGCTTTTCGAGGTCGTCGCGAACAAGCTTATATACTTCATCTAAGGGCCTATTAATGGTCTCTCTACTCTTTAAGTGCATATATACCTCATAAGCATCGATTATAGTCTAAATGATGCTACTTTAGAATGGCCTTTTAAGCGATCCTCAATTATGTTTCACAATATCATTTTAACTGGAGTGACATAATGCGTAAGCCATATCTTGATTTTTTAGGAACTAACGGAATGTTGGTGGATAATATTGAGGCCCAGGTAAGTGAAGTTTATGAAAATGCAAAAATTGCAGAAAAAGAAATTAAGGCCCTCTCTATTTCTGAGAGAATTAAATATTTAGACAATTTGCAGCAAGTGCTTATCGACAATATGAATAAAGTTCTTGACGCTATCCAGGCAGAAACTTTTAAGGCACGAGTTGATATTCTAACTTCTGAAGTTTATGGGCCTATCGATTTTTTGAACTTTCTAAAAGATAATGCAGTAAAAGGGCTAGCTGATAAAAAAGTTAAAACACCTCTTGCTCTTATGGGAAAGAAATCTCTAATTATTAAAGAACCCATGGGAACAGTACTTTTAATCTGTCCATGGAACTATCCATTTTTTAATGCCATCGTACAATCGGCGACAACGTTTATCTGCGGCAACGCTACTATCTTTAAACCTTCAGAGGTTACTCCGCTTAAAGGTCTGCTTGAAGAAATCTATGAAAAAGCTGGATTTAAAAAAGATTGGATTCAAGTAGTTTATGGTGACGGGCAGGTAGGCTCAAAACTAATCGATGGAAAACCAGACAAAGTATGTTTTACCGGATCAGTTGAAACGGGGAAAAAAATTATGGCCCAAGCGGCAAAAGATCTGATTCCTCTTGGACTTGAACTTGGTGGGAAAGATCCTATGGTCGTTTTTGAAGATGCCAATATTCACCAGGCAACTTCTGGCGCGCTTTGGGGAGGACTCATCGCCTCGGGACAATCTTGTACTTCCGTTGAAAGATTGATGGTTCATGAATCCATCTATGCCGATTTTAAAAAACTACTAATTAAAAAGGCCAATAAAATTAGAGTTAGTAAAGATACAGGGCCTGAAGTTGAAATGGGACCTATGATCACTAGGTTTCAAGTAAATATCATTAAAACGCAAGTTGAGGATGCTCTCGCTAAGGGCGCAAAGATGCTTGTTGGTGAAAAATGGGATCGAGAGAGTTCTGAGATTCCACCAATCATTCTTGAAGGTGTCACCAAAGAAATGCTGGTTTGGGATGAAGAATCATTCGGCCCAATTATTCCTATCTATGCTTTTAAAACAGAAGAGCAAGCACTTGAAATGGCCAATGATTCACAGTTTGGACTTTCAATTAGTGTATGGTCTAAAAATACAAAACGTTGCTTAGACTTTGCTAGAAAAGTTAAAACTGGAAACGTCTCTATTAACAACGTCATGTTATCTGAAGGCAACGGTTACCTACCTTTTGGTGGAACAAAACTTTCTGGCTTTGGCAGATACAAGGGAATGGCCGGATTTGATGCTTTTTCAAACTCTAAATCCGTTATCATGAACTCTGCTTCAGAAAATGTTGAGGCCCATTGGTTCCCGTTCACTACGGAAAAATATAACCTGTTTAAAAAGCTTATGGATGCTCTTTTTAAGAAAAAGGGAATCATGAAATTTGTAAGCATGGCCCTCATCGCGATGAAACTTGAAGGTTATTCTAACAAAGAATCTAAAAAGTAGCTTCCTCGGCCTTTAGGGGTATTTTGCCCCAAGGTAGCTTGTTCCAAAATCTTTCATGGAAATAAAAGAGAACAATCTTGGTGACCACTTCAGTGGTGCCGATGGCCATGGCGATTTTGATACTTCCAGTAAAAAGATAAGATAGGATAAGGGTATCGATGGTTCCTGTTATTCTCCAGCTAATACCTTTTAATAAACTACGTCTTCGAGAGTCTTCCATTAGTTAATGCTAACATTTTTTTTGATCAAGGTGTTTAATAACTAACAGACCCATGGAATCGAGATCCGTATTTAAATGGAGGTCAGGATTAATCGGGGGCTCAAAGGGGGCACTAATGCCAGTGAAATTTGGTATCTCACCAGATCGTGCTTTTTTATATAATCCTTTGGGGTCTCTTGATTCACATTCATTTAGTGGCGTATCCACAAATACTTCAATAAAATCATCGCCTATTATTTTTTTTGCCTGATCTCGATTTATTTTTAGAGGTGAGATAAAAGAGCAGATGGTGATTACTCCATGTTCGGAGAAGAGCTTTGCGGTATGGGCGATTCGCCTAAGGTGTTCTGCTCTATCACTTTCACTAAATCCTAAATCGCCACAAAGACCAGATCTAACGGTATCTCCATCGAGGATTTTTATATGAATTCCTTGTTGGAATAAAACTTGTTGAATTTTATTTGCCAGGGTTGATTTACCAGAACCGGAGAGTCCCACCATCCAAAGGACGCATCCTTTATGACCTTGCTTTTTTTCAATCTGATCTCTGGTTAATGTGTAGTCAAAGACTGTGAGGTTATTCAAAGTATGAGTCCTGCAGCGACTGTTTCATTGGTGAATTGATCGATAAGAATTAATGAACCGCTGTTTTTATTGGCCTTAAATTTATCGATAAATAATGGGGAAGAGACTCTAAACTTTGCTCTTCCAACATCGTTCATTCTGATTACTTTATCCTCTTCATCTTTGTGAAGATTGTTAATATTTACTTTATAAAGAATTTCTTTAGTAATAGCTTTCACTTCTTTAGTGGTGTGCTTGATGATGTATTTACCTTTAGGATTTAAAGGTGTTTTATTAAGCCAGCAAAGCATGACATCGAGGTCTTGCGCTTTTTCTGGTTGGTTATTAGGTTTAGTGATCATATCTCCACGAGAGAGGTCATGCTCACCTTCTAAAAGGATATTAACTGACATGGGATGAAAGGCCTCTTTAACCTCTCCATCAATAGTTTCAATCTTTTTAATCTTAGTGGTAAATCCAGAAGGCAAAAGTCTTACCTCATCACCTGGTTTAAAAACACCAGATTCAACTCGTCCAGCATAAGCACGGTAATCTAAATTAGGTCTGATAACTATTTGAATAGGAAATCTACAATCAACGTGGTTGTGATCCGAGCCGAGGTGAAGATTTTCAATGGTGTATAAAAAGGTACTTCCCCCATACCATGGTAGGTTTTTTGATTTATCCACTACATTATCACCATCAAGGGCAGAGATAGGAATAAAGTGAACATCAGGAATAGAAAGCCTGGTTAAAAAAGAGGAGAAATCCTTTTTAATTTTGTTATAAACATCTTCGCTATAATCAACCAGATCCATTTTATTGATACATACTATGAGATGTTTTACTTGGAGCAGGGAGGTAATAAAGGAATGCCTTTTAGTCTGCTCAACAACTCCATGTCTGGCATCAATGAGAATAACTACAGCATCGACAGAGCTAGCTCCCGTTACCATGTTTCGGGTGTATTCAATATGTCCTGGACAATCAGCAATGATAAACTTTCTCTGGGGAGTAGAAAAATATCTATAGGCCACGTCAATCGTGATTCCCTGTTCTCTTTCAGCACGAAGTCCATCAGTTAAGAGAGCAAGGTTTACAAAATCTTCCCCCCGCTTTTTTGAAGTTTCTGTAATGGCAGCGAGTTGGTCCTCATAAATACTTTTGGAATCAAAGAGAAGACGCCCAATAAGAGTACTCTTTCCATCATCAACTGAACCAACTGTGGCAAATTTTAAAATATCCATTTAAAAATATCCCTGCTTTTTTCTATCTTCCATGGCCGCTTCAGACCTCTTATCATCTATTCTAGTGCCTCTTTCAGTAACTCTTGAGGCCTTTATCTCATTGATGACTTCTTCTAGCGTTGAGGCAGTAGATTCTACTGCTCCCGTACAAGTAACATCACCTATGGTTCTAAATCGTACTGATACTCTTTCAACAGTTTCACCTTCGATCAAGGTCATGAAGGGAGCATGAGCGTAGATTACGCCCTCACGTTTAAAGACTTCTCTTTTATGGGAAAAGTATAAACTTGGAATTTCGATACCTTCACTTCTTATGTACTCCCAGACATCAAGTTCGGTCCAATTAGAGAGAGGGAAGACTCTGAAGTGTTCATCAGGGTTTTTTCTTCCATTGTAGAGTGACCAAAGTTCAGGTCTTTGATTTTTTGGTTCCCACTGTCCAAAAGCATCTCGGTGAGAAAAAAATCTCTCTTTTGCTCGGGCCTTTTCTTCATCACGTCTGGCACCACCAAAAAGGCAATCATATTTGTTGTTTTCAATCGTGGACATTAAGGTAATGCTTTGAAGAGCATTTCTTGAGGCCTTAGGGCCTACTTCTTCATGGGCCTCTCCGTTTTTAATTGACTCTTCAACGGAGCCCACAACTAAGTTGTGGCCGTGTAGTTTAACCAGCTCATCTCTAAAAGTAAGAGTTTCCTCAAAGTTATGGCCAGTATCGATATGTACGAGAGGAAAAGGGATTTTTCCCGGCCAGAAAGCTTTCTTTGCCAGGTGAACCATGACAATTGAATCTTTTCCACCAGAGAAAAGAAGGGCAGGGTTTTCACATTGAGAGACGGCCTCGCGAAAAATATAGATGGCCTCTAACTCTAATTGTTTTAAATAAGGTACTTTATAATCCATAAGAAATACTAACTCACTTTCTCTTGCATCAGAGCGTAGCCTTTTTCATTTATATAATCTTCCAAAAAAATATTTATTTCAGCTATTAAATCTTTATCAAAATCAGTTTTATTGATTTTGTGTCTTTTAGCTTTTGCTTCTTCTAGTTCCCACGCATTTTTCAAAAATGGAGTTACTTCCATGTCAAAATGGCCATAGATGTTCTCTAAGTGAGCAGCGGGAGATTTAATGAAATCTTCATAGCGTATTTCAATCAGGTTTTTTTCGCTAATCAGTTTCTTGTCTTTTTCATATTTATTAACCAGTTCTTTAAAAACAGTTAAGACGTGTTCTTTTATATCAGCATCACAAATATCATGAAAGCCAATATTTTTTATGACCGATTTAAAAAAGCTAAAGGAAGAGGGATAAACTTCATAAGGGTTTCTATAAATATAAATAAATTTAGCATTGGGATATAAGGCCAGAAGTTGGGGGATGCGAAAAGTATTTGGTGGGTTTTTAGAGACGTACCTTTTTTTATCAGTATTAATTAAACTTCTTCTCACTAAATCATCATAGGTTGAAAACCAAGATTTTTTCTTTTGAGGGGGAAGATCTTGCCAGTTATTTAAAGTTTTAAAAATCTCTTTTCTATTTTTGGCGAAGTAAAACCAATGATAATAGGATAGAGACGTGGTGTTTGCCAGCGCAAATTCTTCTTCTTGAGGATAGTCGGGGTGTATTTCAAGGCCATCGTGGGGACGCCTAGTAGGCATTATTAGCAACATTATTCTTTTTAATAAACCTTGTAATCCAAAAAGATTATGAGGGAAAACGGTATGATAAGTAGTGGTGTATCCGGCCTTGGTATCTAAGCACATTAATTTGTGTAGCAGAGTCGTGCCACTTCTCCAATGACCTAAGATAAATATTGGAGCATCGTCGGCCTTAAAAGATTTTTTAAGACTTTGATAGCGGATCTTATCAAATACACTTAAAAGCGTTACAAAAGCACTGGTGGTTATAGATTTGTAAAATTTGGCCCTATGATTTTTCTCTATTTTATATTTTTTTGCGACTTTTCTAAAATTGAAAAAATTGCTTCCTGCAATACTCGACATGGGTGTTTTAAAATCTTTTTTCATTAGCTAGCTTATCTTTAGATCCTATTAAATAAAATTTAACACACTAACATCTAGAAGCGTATATTTATCCAGAAAATTTATTGGAAAAAAAGAGCATGGCATTGGCCTGAAATCTAACTTAAAAAGTATGTTTTGTTTGAGTGAGAATAAACTAGAATCTTTTTTATAACCAATTTACTCTCGTCGGGCTTAATTGTTGACAGATAAGCTTATCTATTAGAAAACCTTTTGATAGATTAGTCTGGTGCGTTATATGAGCGAAAAATTAATAGAATTAGGGACTTGTAAGAAGCCTCACGGTATTAAGGGTGGCCTTTCTTTTACCCTTTATAACGTGGAAGAAAGCGTTCTTAAAAAGGGGATAGAGGTGATTCTATTTCCTATTGATCAAGCATCTTCAGTGGATGCCAAAGGACAAAAAATTGCCATAAAGAGCATCTCTTTTGGTAATAAGATCACCGCTTATTTAGAAGGTGTTGCTGATAGAAACCTGGTTGAAGAGATGATTCCTTTTTCTATTTGGGTAGCAAGAAAAGCTCTACCACTTCTTTTGGAGGGTGAATTTTATGTAGAGGATCTAGTGGGTCTTGAGGTCTTTGATCATGCAAGTGGAAAAAAAATAGGCACTGTGGACTCCTATTACGATAATGGCATGCAGATAATTATTGTAGTAAATGGAAATAAAAAAATAGAACTACCTCTAGTAGATAACTTTTTTCCCGTAATAGATACGGACAATAAAAGAATTGAAATAAATTTACCCCAAGAAATATGAGAAAAATCTGGATTATTACTCTATTCCCCGAATACTTTAAAAACTTTCTTGAGCAAGGGGTGGCCGCTTATGCTCTTAGAGGAGAGCGGGGAGTTCCTTTTGAAGTTAACTTGATTTCTCTAAGAGAGTTCTCTCCTAAAGACTTTAAGGGCGTAGATAGCGCTCCTTATGGAGGCGGCCCTGGTATGGTCTTTAGACCTGATGTTTTAAAAAATGCCCTGATGGAAGGCGTGGTTAAACCAGGAAATTACGGTGATGATTTTAAAGACAAGCTCCATGTGATCTTTCCCTCTCCTAGAGGACAGGTTTGGAACAATAAGGTATGCATTGATTTTGCGAGAAGAGTTTATCCAAACAAGGATCTGGTTATAATCTGCGGACGTTATGAAGGTGTCGATGAGCGCTTTTTAAGCAAGTATGTGGATGAAGAATTTAGTATGGGTGACTACATCTTAACTGGAGGAGAACTTGCGGCCATGGCCATTTTAGATTCTTCAGTAAGATTTATTCCGGGAGTCCTGGGAAATAAAGATAGTAGTGAAAGTGAATCTTTTCAAAATTCTCTTTTAGAACATCCTCAATATACTCGACCGCAAAATTTTGAAGGTGAAGAGGTGCCAAAGGTTCTGCTTTCTGGGCACCACCAAAAAATAAAAAATTATCAGCAAAGTGAGAGAATCCGTGTGACTCAAGAGCGTCGGCCGGATTTATTGGAGCAGCGATGAGGCTTTATCTAGGACTCGTGCACAGTCCTATTAAAAATAAGCGGGGAGAGATCGTCACAACTTCTGTGACCAACCTAGATATCCACGATATCTCAAGGTCTTGTAAAACCTTTGGGGTGGAGAAATTCTTCTTGGTAACACCTCTTAAGGCGCAGCATGAGCTAGTGGGAAGAATCTTAGGTCATTGGAAGAAAGAGCAGTCTCTCGTCTACAATCCAGATCGCCAAGAAGCGCTAGCAGTAGCGCAACTAGTGAATAATATTGAAGAAAGTAAGCTTTATATCAAAAATGAAACAGGGCAAGACCCGCTCGTGGTCGTCACTGGTGCCAATTTTAATGAATACAGCGGAGAGGTAAAAGATTTATATGCCGCTCTAAAAATTGACAACCGTCCGGTTTTATTGCTATTTGGTACTGGTTACGGTTTAGCAGATTCAGTACTGGAAGATGCCCATTTTTCTCTAGAACCTATAAATGGCCCTGGAGATTATAATCATCTATCTGTTAGATCTGCTGTTGCTATCTATTTAGATAGAATACAACTAGGCAGCTTTTAAAGGTCCACTAACGGACCCTCTGGAACTGACCTCAAAGTTATAAGGAATTAGTCATGAATTTAATCGACGTTGTAAACGCTGATCATGCAAGCAAGGCCGCAGAAGCTATCCCACATTTTAAAGCTGGGGATACAATTAGTGTACACGCCAAGATTACTGAAGGGGCAAAAACCCGTATTCAAATTTTTCAAGGTATGGTTATCTCTATTAAAAAAAGAGGAAGAACTAACGGTCATTTTAGAGTTAGAAAAGTTTCCGGTGGTATTGGTGTTGAAAGGGTTTTTCCATTTCACTCACCAAATGTTGATAAAGTAGAGGTTATTCAAAAAGGTAAAACTAGAAGAGCGAAGCTTTTCTATCTTAGAGATAGATCTGGTAAGTCCGCTAGAATCGCCATCGATTACGATCGAAAATAATTTAAATAAAAATTAACTGATAAGAAAAGGTCGCAGATTGCGACCTTTTTTTTTGCCCGAGATGATCTTATCTTTTTTTCTGCCAGCGCATGATGGCCTCATACTTTTTAAGGTTTGTGGACTCGATGCTTAGATAGACATCTCCTCCTCTCCCTTGAGTCATATTAACCACTGTCTGGAAGGTGAACGGGTTTGAACTCATAGCATCGCCAAACTCCGTGTAGGCCCTGGCAAAACTTTCACGATCTTTTTTACCATAGCTTTGAGTTGCGGCCATGATACTTAGGGACTTTTTCATTTTAGCGATGGCATTCATAGTATCTTTCATATAGGCCTTAGCACATCCTCTGATTCTGTGACCAATTGAGCATAAGTCATCTTTTGAAGGAAGCTTGTGCTTGTTACGATAGTCAAAATAAGAGTCCATAAATTTTTGGGCCACAATTTCGAAATTTCTTGTTTTTCTTTGCGCGATTAAAAATTTGGTAGCATATGATTTCATTTTGAAAGCAAATTTTAAATCCACTGATCCAAGACCTGAAATATTTTTTGGAATAGTTATATTTAAAAAGTTAAAAAGACCTGTCTTTTTTCTAAGACTCTCTATGATACCCAATAAATCTTTTCGTGAGGATTTGGCCCTTTGATAGGTGTAGGCATACTGACCAGACTTAACATTTCCCCAAATAAAGTCGATGGAACCTGTGGTTTTTGCCACATGGGAAAAAAATCCGTCATTGGTATTTCTAAAAAATGGAAAGAATTTACCCCTAAAAGTTATTACTTTTCCTACTCGGGTTTCGTTTCTCTCTCTCGTGGAATCTAAATAGGTTCTTTCTGAATCGGTAAGGGTGTTAGTTTTTCCCCATCTAGCAGAGGCCGGTATAAAAGGAATCCCGATTCCAAAAGAACCTGACCAACCAGAGGTTTTGCCAATTACCTGCTTGGCAAAGGTGACCCCCCTCCTAGATCTGCCTTTTAAAGCGGTCTGGATATTTTTGATTTTACCCTTCATGAAATCTTTTAGAAGATCTCGGCCTTCCTTAACACTTAAATCAAAAATATAGGAAAGCCCGTTTTCCCATTGAATGAATTTATCTACAGACATTGATACAACTGCTGCTCCAGCATAAGCGCCAAAACTCATTATTTTATTTCGATCTAGTTGTGCCTGAACTCTCTTGCCATCAAGCTTTCTATAACTTCTTGACCAATACCCGGAGGCCGTATAGCTAACTCCTGCAGATAGACCAAAAAAACCTACACCTCCACTTATTACAATTCCTCCATGAACATCGTATTGTAAAAAGTCATTAATTTTCCAGGCATTGAAGTCTCTTGCCCTGTCTGGAATTTTAAGATGTTTAAACTTTTTCGCTTCCCCTAAAGAACCTACATGGGACTCAGAAACTTTTCCACCCCCAATGGTAGGAACGATTGCCACAGATGCCCCGACTTGGGATAAAATTCCTGCGTTGGCCTGATTGGCGGTTATGGTCCCACCCATACCCGCGCCAATTTTAACAAACTTTTTAACAAGATATGATCCCGTTCCAGTCTCGGGAACTAGAGATACTAGGAATTTTGAAGATTGCCCGTGGCTACCGGTATAAACCTTGGAACCTTCATTTTGATTAAGGATAAATTTTCCATAATTCATATCAAAGAAAAAGGCCGGCCCAAATGTGACCTTCCATTCTTTTTTCGCTCTAGTAGTCACTTCTCGGTTTGTGCTATCTGTTTCCCATCTATCAGGAACACATTGCGGATTTACATCACAGTCACCGGTTCCCGGAATCATCGTTGTTATCTTATCGGTTAAGATTTCGGTGAAAAATTTTGGTGAGGTGGATAAGTTTGGCATTAGATGGTTGAAGAAAAATAAGGACCCATCAAATGTAGGTTTTATTCTATCCGCTGCAAAGGTGAAATATTTTTTTTGTATTTCATCTTTAAACTTTTTATTTTTTAGTCTTGTGTACTCAGGGCCTTTAAAGGCATCGACACCTTTTTCCATCATCTCACGTTCTCTTGCTGACTGTCTCTGTGCCTGGGCCGAAAAAATAAGAAGGGAAAAGGAAATTATTAGTAATTTCAAAATTAATTCCTTAGTTGTGGATACAGTTAAATCATAGTCTTTTAAAAAAAAAATGCAATTTTTTTAAAAAAAAACGTCAGGTTTAGACATAAGATTTATTGGTATTATTTTTTTAATTATTAAGAAATGTTTCAGACTTTTTTTAGTAAATTAATTAAGTTTAAATTCTCTATAAATTTTATTTGAAATTTTCACATTTAAAACAGGTTGTATTTAGAAGGTATGTTTTTCATTGCAGCGTATCATTTATCGCAGTAATATTACTCAAAACCAAAGGTCATAGAACCGATTCGAGTGAGTCGTTTACAATCCGGAGAAGTTGTTATGCAACAATTTAGATTATTTATATGGATCTTATTAATTGGGTTCACACTTCCAAATAGCGCTATCTCAGCAGGAGGATCTAAGCCAGTTGAGCCACCACCTCTCACTATTTCTCCTTCAACAAAAGACGTCTTCTATATAAATCAGCAAGTAAGATTCACTGCTAGTGGAGGTTACGGAGACAATAGGTTTAGTACGAACTTTGGATCTATCAATGCAGTTTCTGGGGCCTATAGGGCACCTTCACGTTCCGGAACCGCAAGCATCTCCGTTAGAGATAAAAAAGGAAATACTGCCACCTACAGAGTTCCAGTCTATTACCATATAAGGATTACCCCCACATCAGCGACGCTACCAACAAGAGGAAATGCAACCTTTAAGGGAGTAGGGGGAGTTCCCCCGTATAAATATTCCACCAATAGGGGAAGCGTAGGCCAATCAAATGGTCTTTATACAGCACCGACTTCTACAGGATCTTCGGTGGTTACTGTCACAGATTCCAGGGGAAATAGGGCCACAGCTAATTTATCTATTTATCAAAGTTTAGGAATTACTCCAACGAGTAAAAATCTAATGGTAAATAGTAGTGGAAGCTTTAATTCGATTGGGGGAATGGCGCCTATTAGTTTTTCCACTAACAAGGGAACTATAAGTTCAGCTTCAGGATCTTATACAGCACCATCAAGCGCTGGAACCGGTATCGTTACTGTTTCAGATGCAAGAGGGGCCAGAGCAACAGCAAGTTTAAATATTTATCCGGTTTTAATTATTAGTCCGAAAAATCTTACCTTGCCAGTAAATGGAAAAGGCACTTTTAGTGCCTCTGGAGGCATGGGCACTCTTGTCTTTTCTACCTCTAAAGGTGCTATCGGATCATCTAATGGGCTTTATACTGCCCCTTCTTCACCAGCTTCTTCTATCGTCACGGTTACAGATAGTCTGGGTAATAAGGCAACTGCCAGCGTAACAATTAATTCAATCTTAGCTTTGAGTCCTCCAAGTTTAAATATATTGATAAAACAAACTTCTAATTTTTCCGCCACCGGAGGGGTTCCAGGATATACATTTTCCTCACCTTTTGGAAATGTAAATCCCAGTGGGGTTTATACAGCTCCAGCAGCTGGCGGTGTCTCTACGGTAAAAGTAAAAGACAGTACCGGTGTTGAAAGAACCTCAAACGTATGTGTTTTTGCGCCACTAAATATTTTCCCTGTTAGTAAGGTTATAGCGGTAAATAATCAAATTTCTTTTTCAGCAAGAGAGGGATGTAAACCCTATGTGTTTTCCACAGATAACGGAACAATTGATGCTTCCAGCGGTCAGTACACGGCCCCGGCAGATTCTGGTTCTGCTAATATAACGATTACGGATGCCGCGAAGAATTCCGTTACCGCTAAAATAACTATCAATCCAGCTCTTGCAATGACGCCTCCACCACTAACCCTACCTATAAATGATAAATACACTATTATTTCCTCTGGAGGAGTTGGCCCTTTTAAATATACCGTCTCCCAAGGAAGCATTACCGATGATGGTATTTTTACTGCTCCAGGAACGGAAGAGACAGTGACTGTAACTATTGAGGATAGTACAGGGGTTAAAAGAACAGGGATGATTTGTGTATATGAACCCCTCGAGATATCCCCCATTGAAAAGTTATTTGTGGAAGGGAATACCCAGACTTTTACTGTCATCCATGGTTGTAAACCATATGAGTTTTCAAGCGATTTAGGCGAGGTTAATTCGGAATCAGGTCATTTCACGGCACCTGCAGGTCCGGCCACTGGAAAAGTTACAGTAAAAGATTTAGCTAATAATACGGTAAGCGCTGACATTACCGTTAACCCTGATTTGGGTTTAATTCCTCTCACCGGAATTTTGGAGATAAACAAAGCTCTAAACTTTACCGCTTCTGGAGGTATTCCTGATTATAATTTTTCTGTTGATATAGGAAAAATAGATAACAATGGTGTTTTTATGGCCCCGGCCACTAAAGGTTTGGCCATAATTACTCTATCTGATAGTGCCGGCTATAATAAAACTGCCTCTATAGATGTTTACTCCCCTCTTAAAATTACTCCGGCGCAAAAAGAACTTGCTGAAGGCGACACTTTTTCCTTCGTCGCCAGTGATGGGTTTCCAGATTACACCTTTAAAACAACCATAGGAAATATTGACCCTTCGACAGGAGTTTTAACTGCCGGATCTGCTGGAGAAGGAATCGTCACCGTGACAGACTCCAAAAGTTTTGAGGCCACGGCACAAGTTATTATCAATCCTCCCTTATTGTTATCTCCCACCACGGCAAATGTGCAAACAAATAAACTTTTACAGTTTATCGCTTCAGGTGGTGTTGGCAAATATACCTTTAAAACATCATCGGGGGGAATTGATGAACAAGGAATTTTTACTGCCCCAGGTTCTAAAGCAACCGTCACGGTTACGCTAACTGATGAAGGTGGTCACTCAAAAACTGCAATAGTTAATGTTTATGAACCAATACAAATTATTCCAGCACAAAAAACACTTGCGCCGTTTGACACTTTTGCTTTTAATGCTAGTGGAGGATTTGGCGATTATACATTTTCTATGGATATAGGAAATATTGTTCCTAGCACGGGATTTTATACAGCTCCTGCCAACTCAGGAACCGGTAAGGTGACAGTTACAGATTCTCTCGGTAATTCCGCTAGTGCCGACGTAATAATTAATCCTGCTCTCTCTCTAAGTCCGATTCTTTCGGATTTAGAAGTAAATAAAACTTTAAAATTTACAGCATCCGGAGGGGTTGGTTCTTATACTTTTGAGGCCTCAGTTGGAGACATTGACTCTAATGGTTTATTTACTGCTCCAGGTATTAAAGGGCAGGTTATCATCACGGTAAAAGATGGTACGGATCATTCGGCCCAGGCCACGGTGAATATATTTGAAACTATAAAAATTATTCCTCTAGAAAAAGTTATAACTATTGGTGGAGTGTTTCAATTTAGAGCGGAAGAGGGACTTCCTCCATATGTTTTTTCAGTAGATAAGGGAAGTATCAATTCCGGATCAGGACTATTTACAGCTCCTAATATTCCAGGCGAGAGTATCGTTACCGTGGTAGGACAAGAAAATAACCCAGTTACTGCTAAAGTAATGGTTAATCCTTTTCTTACTTTAACCGCTCCAACCTTAAGCATGCCTATAAAGGGAAATCTACAATTCACCGCTGCAGGTGGTATTCCATCTTATACTTTTAAATCCACCACAGGGTCCATAAATTCCAATGGTTTTTTTACAGCTTCGGGAATAAGCGGACAGACAACCATATCTGTTACCGATAGTGTCGGAACCAAAAAAGAATTAGAAATTTGTATCTATGCCCCACTTGGCATAACTCCCTCAGAAAATAAAACTCTTGCGTACGGAAACGCTCTATCATTTTCTGCGAGTGAAGGTTGTAAACCATATGTTTTTACAGCATCTATTGGAACAATAGATAAAGGCCTAGGATTTTATACTGCACCTTCGAGTGCTGGCAGTGCCCTGGTAACAGTTACCGATGCTGCCAATAATAGTGTCAGTACCAATATTACCATTAATCCTTCAATTTCGATAAGTCCTAAAACGGTTACTACAGCAGTAAACAGACCTTCAAGCTTTACCGCAAATGACGGCGTTTCCCCCTATAGTTTTACTGCTAATAGAGGTGAAGCAGTTTTAATGACAGGTGATTATACAGCACCTGCCTCAGAAGGTTCTGACGTTGTTACCGTAACAGATAGTTTTGGAAATAAGGATACAGCAAATGTAACGGTTAATCCCGACTTAGAGATTGACCCCAAAGAAATAAATTTATTAGTTAATGGAATTCAAAAATTTGCAGCATCAGGTGGTGTCGGCCCTTACACTTTTGCCACAAGTATCGGAGTAATCGATAATGAAGGCAATTATACTGCCCCTGGTGAAATCGGTTCGGCAATCATTACCGTAACAGATTCTCAAGGTTATGAAAAAACAGCAGAGGTTGAAATATATTCTTCGCTGGCAATATCTCCGGTGGAGAAATTATTGGCAGTGAAAGATACTTTTACCTTCAAGGCCAGTGGAGGTATCGGCCCATATATCTTTTCCACAACCTTTTCCACAATAGATGCGAATTCCGGTTTATTTGATGCTGGAGAAGCTGCCGGAACAGGGAAAATAAAGGTTGTTGATTCAATCGGTAATGAAGCTTTTGCCGACATTAGAGTCAATACTTCTCTGGCATTAGATGCGCCATTTGCCTTACCTATAAATGAAACTTTAAATATTGAAGATCTTGTTAGTGGTGGGATTCCTGGTTATTCCTATGATGCAGTTTTAGGAATTATAGGTTCAGAGGGAATATTTACTGCTCCTGGAGAGGGGACTAGGACCACTATAACTGTGACCGATAGCTCGGGTGTTTCAGTGAGTGCAGAAATTTGTATTTTTGCTCCGCTTGAAATTTCCCCCATAGAGAAAAAATTAATTGCTGGAGAAACGCAACAATTTGAGGCCAAAGAAGGTTGTACTCCATATGTATTTTCAAATACTATTGGGGAAGTTAATGCTGAAACAGGGTTGTTTACCGCTCCGGCAATCACAGAAGTTGGAGATGTGATCGTAACCGATGCCGCGAATAATACTGCTAAAGCAAGTATTACAGTTTACTCGGCCCTTGTTGTAGAACCTCCTCCAGAATATTTAGAAACAGGGAAGCAGGTTAACATTAAGGCAACTGGTGGGATTCCTGACCTTACCTATACCGCAAGTATTGGAAGTATTAACCAAGAGGGACTTTATATCGCTCCTGAAGAGCCTGGTATTGCAACTATTAAAGTAACTGATGCTGCTGGGGATTTTAAAACAGTAAGTATTATTATTTATCTACCACTAAAGATTTCAGATCCAATATTAACCCTTGCGGTAAACAATACTCATAATTTTGCTGGAATTGACGGTGTTCTTCCTTATGAATTTTCAACAGATTTAGGTGGCATTGATTCGCTCTCGGGATTATTTACTGCTCCAGGTGCGCCAGGTTCAGTAAGCGTGACCGTGACTGATAAGCTTGGTAATGTGGCATCCGCAGTAGTTACAGTTAACTCAGCTCTTGCTATTAACCCATCTTCGGCCTCGTTGCCTATTGAAAGAAAATTAGCTTTTACATCTTCAGGAGGAGTTCCTCCATACAGTTATATTACCGATAACGGTGAGGTGATTTTAGCTACAGGTGCCTATACAGCACCCTCAGAAATAGGGTCTGCAACTGTAACCTCCACAGATAGTCTTGGAAATAAGGCCGTTGCAAATATAGTGATCGGCCCAGGCCTTGCTATTAGTCCACTAAATTTAAATTTAGTGACAAATGGAACAGCTAACTTTGTCGCCTCAGGTGGCGTCTCTCCCTATACTTTTGTTGCCAGTGTTGGATCTATAGATAATGATGGAGTTTATATTGCTCCTAGTAATCCTGGCCCAACAGTAATTACTGTAAAAGATGTTGACGGTTATGAAGCAATAGCAAATGTAGTAATTTATAGTCCACTGGCAATTAGTCCTATAGAAAAAGTACTTGTTGTTGGTGATACTTTTGTTTTTTCTGCCAGCGGAGGAATAGGGCCTTATAAATTTTCCAAAAATATTGGAGCCATCGGTGAAGATTCAGGATTATTTACTGCTCCTTTGAGTCCCGGTTCCGGATCGGTAACAGTTGTCGACTCTATAGGTAACTCCGTTTCGGCCATTGTATTGGTAAATCCAGAATTAACTTTAGATCCCAAACCGAGCTTTTTGGCCATTAATAGTACTTTTAACTTTGCTGCATCCACCTCTGGAGGGATACCCCCATATACCTATGGACAAAATATGGGAAGCTCTACTGATGGAGTTTATACCGCTCCAGGTTTAGGCGGCCAAGGGATTGTATCGGTAACTGACAGTGTGGGAACTCAAAAGACAGCTGAATTTTGTATCTTTGCACCGCTTGAAATTTTTCCTGCAGAAGACAAGTTTTTGGCAGTTAATAACACCTTTACATTTTCAGCAAGTGAAGGTTGTTCTCCATATATTTATTCCGCTAGTATCGGTGGAATCAATTCGGAATCAGGATTGTTTACTGCCCCTGAAAATTCTGGTGCAGGGACTATAACCGTAAAAGATCAGGCAAATAATTCGTCCACTACCAATATAACCATCAACTCGGCGCTAACTTTATCTTGCTCTGACGAGAATTTGGAATTAGGACAAAGTACAAGTTGTACACCTCTTGGAGGAGTTGATCCTTATACATTTACTGCATCTAGTGGTTTCGTTGATTTAGATGGCGTTTATACTGCCGATGGTTTAACTGGAACAATCACAGTTATAGTAACTGATAGTCTTAATAATACTGCAACGGCACAGATCGTTGTCTATAATCCGCTTGCTATATCTCCTTCCGATGAGCAAAGTATTGAGGTCGATACAGAGTTACAATTTACTGCTAGCGGTGGTATTCAACCATATGCTTTTTTACTATCTCCATTACATGGAATCGTTGATGACAGTGGACTTTATAAGGCCCCCGGGACCAAAGGTTTAACAACCGTTATTTTAACAGATGACATAGGAAATACTAAATCTGTAAATATTAATGTCTATGCTTCGCTTGAAATAAATCCTGCAACTCAGCAGTTGGCCGAAATAGAAAGTCCTATTAACTTTACTGCTAGCGAAGGTGTTCCTCCGTATACTTGGTCGTTAGACCCCACGGATGGTGCCACTATCGAGGGTGGCGATTTTATAGGGTGGAGTGAAGGCAATTATACAGTTACTGTTACCGACTCTGTAGGTAAACAAAAGAGTGCACCGGTTACAGTATTTCTACCTCTTACAATAGCTCCGACTGCGGTAACGTTGTCCGCTCCAGATGTTGCTTCTTTTTCCGCCGCCGGAGGATTTTTACCGTATAAGTTTAGAACTGATATTGGATCCATCGATGAAAATTCTGGGGTCTTTGCAACAGGTTCCAGTGAAGGAACAGGAAGTGT
>QNFX01000043.1 GCA_003650125.1 Campylobacterota bacterium | reverse complement strand
TTTTGCAAAAAACTTACAAGTGAGATTCACCGGTGGAAGACTCCTTTTATAATTCAAAAATTTTATCTCGGGCCAGAATGCTCAATGAGAATAATATATATCCTTTTTTTCGCGCCATCGAAGAGACTGATGGGACGTCAGTAACTGTTGCGGGAAAAAAACAAATCATGATTGGTTCCAATAATTATCTTGGACTCACCCATCACCCTGAAGTTAAAGAGGCCGCGAAAGAGGCCATTGATAAATATGGCACTGGTTGTACAGGTTCTAGATTTTTAAACGGCAACTTAGAAATCCATGAAGAGTTAGAAGAAAAATTGGCCAAATATACAGGTCATGAAAAGGCCTTAATATTTTCCACGGGTATGCAGGCCAACTTAGGGGCCCTATTTTCTATTTGTGGCCCTAGAAGTTTGATGATCTGTGATATGGAGAATCATGCTTCAATTATTGATGCTACTCGCTTGGCCCTAGGGTCAACTATTAAATTTAAGCATAATGATATGGAATCTCTCGAAGAGGTGCTTAAAGTAAATCGTGATAAATATAAAAGAATGGTCATTGTTTTTGATGGGGTTTTTTCCATGACCGGAAAAATCTTTAATCTTCCTGGAGCAGTTGAGTTAGCAGAAAAATATGGTGCCATGATTTATGTTGACGATGCTCATGGGCTTGGAGTTTTAGGTCCAAATGGGCAAGGCACCATGGCCCACTTTGATCTTTCAGATCGAGTTCATTTTAACATGGGAACTTTTTCTAAATCATTTGCTTCAATTGGTGGTTTTGTCTCAGGGCCAGAACATGCCATTAATTATATTAAACATACGGCAAGATCTTTTATGTTTTCGGCCTCCATGCCACCAGCAGCGGTGGCCACCGTTTCAAAATGTATTGACCTGGTAATGCGAGAGGATTCAACTATTCATAAAAACCTTTGGGAAAATGTTGATTTTATGAATAAGGGATTTGCCGAAATTGGTTTTTATACTTATGGCTCAAGCACACCAATTATTCCTATCTACGTAGGAGATGATTTAAAGGCCATGAAAGCAACAATGTTTTTAGAACAAAAAGGTATCTTTTGTACCCCAGTAGTTCCTCCAGCTACACCTCAAGGTGAGGCCTTAATTCGAACAAGTTATATGTCCACTCATAATAAAAAAGAGCTTTCTCTCGTTCTTGAGGCCTTTGCTGAGGCCAAAAAGAAATTTGATATCCCTTCTGTTCATTTGGATCATTAAATGAAAATTCTAGTTACAGGAGCAACAGGCTTTGTTGGAAGTCATCTTTGCAACCTTCTCACAGAGGTTGGTCATGAAGTATTTGCCCTGGCACGCTCGGAAAAAAAATTTGAACAGCTGAAAATAAAAGGAAATATGATCCTGGGAAACCTTGAGGATTTTTGCTGGTTGGATGGCCTACCCGAGGATTTAGATGCTGTCGTTCATACCGCAGGTATTGTTCATTCGTTTAACATTCCTGAATTCTACCGAGTAAATGGTCGTGCTTGCCGAAATCTAGTGGCAAAGCTGGGAGCAAAATACAAGAAACTAAGATTTATTCATATTTCTTCTATGGCCGCAGTGGGCCCATCAGAGCAAGAAATGGAAAAAACTGAAGAAGATGCTCCAAGTCCTGTGAGCCATTATGGCCGGTCAAAACTTGAAGGGGAGATGGCCTTACAAAAATTAGGACCTGATACTTGGGAAAAAGTATATATTAGACCTCCTATGGTGATGGGGCCTGGAGATCCAGCTTTTTTAGATATTTTTAAAATGGTTAAATCAGGGATAGTGGTTAGTGCAGGAAAAAATAAAAAGATAAGTTTTATAAGTGTTCACGACCTGATTCAAGTTATAAAAAAATCCTTAGAAAAAGAAAATATAAAAGTAGAGGGTGATATTTATCATCCGGCCTGTCCCGATCATTTAACCTTTGAAGAATTGATCCAGGAAATTGCAAGCATTATGAATAAAAAACGAGTCTTTAATATAGAGGTCCCTCAATCATTTTTAAAGTTCGCGGCCAACTTTTTAAAACTAGTAAATAAGCTTACTGGTTTCAATTTTAGATTAACTCCAGATAAAGTTGATGAACTAATTCCTGATGCATGGCTGATCTCTCCAGTAAAAACCAAGATGGAACTTGCGATGAATTTTAAATGGGGACTTAAAAAGTCTGTGGAAGACACGTATCGTGATTATGCCAAAAGAGGATGGTTATAAATGGCAACAGGGTCTAACAAGGTGATTTATGCGGCCTTAATCGGAAATCTTTTAATTTCAATTACTAAATTTTCCGCAGCTATAATAACGAGAAGTTCGGCGATGTTCTCGGAGGGAATCCACTCTCTAGTAGACACTGGCAACCAAGTTCTTTTGTTGTTTGGGATCAGTCAGTCCAAAAAACCTGCAGATGAAAATTTCCCCTTCGGTCATGGAAAGGAAATTTATTTTTGGAGTTTTGCTGTTGCCATCTTAATCTTTGGATTAGGTGCTGGAATATCTCTTTATGAAGGAGTTAAGCATGTCCTTAATCCCAGTCCAATAACAAACTATACCCTTAATTATATCGTCCTAGGTCTATCTATGGTCTTTGAAGGGTTTGCCTGGTTTTTTGCTTTAAAAGAATTTAAAAAACAAAAGGGAGACTTGGGTTATTTTCAGGCGGTGAAAAAAGGAAAAGATCCGACTCTTTTTGTGGTGCTTTTTGAAGACACCGCTGCCATGATTTCTCTTTTAGTTGCTCTGATAGGTATCGCTTTAAATCACTATACAGGGATTCATATTTTTGATGGAATCGCCTCTATTATTATTGGGCTGATACTAGCTGGAACGGCCATTTGGTTGGCGAGGGAAACGAAATCTCTTTTAATTGGCGAGGCGGCCGAGAAAGAAGTTGTGGAAGGTATAAAATCTATTGCAGCTAAAAGAAATGAAGTAATAGGGGTAAATGAGGTTTTAACCCTGCATATGGGGCCTGAATACATCTTGGTAAATATGAGTATCGATTTTGTGGATGATTTACCAATAGGTGATGTTGAGAAGACTATCAATGATATGGTGGTTGAAATTAAAAGAAATTTTCCTAGAGTTAAGAGAGTCTTTATTGAAGCTGAGGAAGGTTTATAACTTTTAAAAGTTTTTATCTAAGTAATCGAGATCTTCTTTTTTAAAAAAACGATTTAGAAGCATTCTAAATGGTGCCAATAATGCCAAAATTAAAGGAAATAAAAAACCTAAGAAAGAGACTTTAACCACCCATAAAATGGCCAGACAGCAAAATTGAATAAGAGTGAATTTATTAATAATCGAACGAGGAACCTTTTTCATATAATGGGTTGGTGGATATAGCGCTGGATCCATTAAAAAAAGTGCCATCCTATCAAAGAATTCATTACCTCTTAGAGACACTATCCCCATATAGAAAAAGATACCGTATAAGACCGCAATAGGAACTAGTTTTAAATAGGCCAGAAAAAACAGAGAGATCCCTATAAGGATATGAATAACCAGTCCGGAAACTCTATTCTCAGTTACATGAATAATTCTATTTTCTCTTTTAAAGGAAGTTGAAATTACTTCATCCATGGTGGATAAAGCTTTTAGATGATTTATTGATCTCACAGTGGCCGCCACAAGCCAAGGAAGGCCAAAGAGAGAACAAAAACCTACGAGTATGCCCACAATTAAAAGATCTAAGTGATAGGCGGGGCCTTCAACTAACTTATTATCGGGAGAGTTTACAAGCCGAGAAGTTATATTTTGATCCAGGTAAATTAAAAGTGAAGCAAAAAAACCTGGGATAATTGTGGCAAAAATTATCCAAGTGGGAACATTAAAAGGATTTACAAACCAAGGTCTTCCAGAAGTGGTAGTAAAGGTACTTGGAACTTTTAGGTGCGCAAGATCAATTCCTGAATAGAGGATAATACTAGTCATAATGATAATAGATAATACTGGCCCAAAATCAGACAGGTGATTTCTAATAGAACTATTTAAGTAATCACTTTTTCTAAAACGAACTAACCCAATTGCTAAAAAGAACGTACCGACTCCAATTAAAAGTGAAAGCAAAGGAATTGTTTTCACTCCCGGAGTTGTGATCATAGGATCAGTAAGAGCGTAGAATGCTTCGGAAATAAAAATGAAAGAGATTAATGCGCCAAATATTTCATCGGTAAACCTTGTAAAGTATTTCATCAAAACACTAAGATTAGTTACCGCCAAGATTATAGTAAAGGCCCCCGCCCAAAGTCCTACTAAGGCATAAGTTGGAAGAAATGGTATATCAAATTTCATACAATTTCTAAACAGAATCATTGTAAAGATTAATAAAGGCCCAGTCCCACCCAGGATAATAAGTGGTTGGCCGGCAAAGAGTGAATAGACAATGCCACATACAGAAGTGGCAAAGATCATCTCAATAGCACCAATTTGCCCCCCAGTATATATTCCCATCAGTCCACCAAAAGTTATGGCAGCAGCGTGACAGGCAAAAAATAAAAATAAGGTGGAGCTCAATACTTTCATTTGAAAGGCACAGGTAAAATCATGCTTATAAAATGGCAGACGCCTTTTTAGATCAGAGATAATCCCAGAGAAAAGTTTTGGTGAATAATCAAGTCCTGGATCATGATCTTTTATTTCCTCTCTTTCTTTTATAGCACTGGGATCATATTCAAAGATACCGTGATAAATAAATTGCTCAATATTTACCCTGCTTTTAGATTTTAATTTCTTTTTTAGTTCATATCTAAAATGAGGATTGGCACCAACTTGGGTGATAGAGAGAATAGTTTTTAAATGAAAAACTTTATCCTCAAGCGGGCCTAGAAGAATGAAAATATATTTAATAGGGATACCATCTGGAGCATTAAGGTTAATACCCTTTTTTAATCTAACTACAAGTAGTCTGGTCTTATTAAAATGTTCACTAGTCACATAAGGAACAGCAACAGAATTTCCTACCAGGTATGATTCTTTATCTTTGGAGTGGTAGAGCTTATCCAAAATTTCATTTTTTAAACCGGGTTTTATGATATTTTGTTTTGCCAGATAATCGACTGATTTTTGATAGATTGATGGCAGATCAATATCTTTTAATGTGAGGTAGTAAATATGGATTTTGCTAATAACCAACCGCCTGTATCTGTTAAGCTTAATTACTATAAGGATATTTTAAAAAAATAGAGAGTTTAGGGATAGAGGCCTTAATTTGCCTATTTTATGAAGTAAGGATCTCGAGTTAGCTTCATAATTTTTATTACCTTTTGAAAGAAGGAAAAAGATTTAAGTTATTGCCTCTCTTCCTTTAGACAAAAACTATCGGTCAAAGATAGATTTAACTGAAAGCATTATGCTCATATTTGGCAAATGATAAGGTTCCATTTAAATAACACTCATCTAAATAAACTTGCGTCAATGACACGACTTTAAAAAATTAAAAGCATAATAAAAGAGTCTGAATAAAAAATAAAAAAGTTATTTTTTATTTGACAATTATTTAGAACCTCCAGAACGGGGGGGAGAAGTGCTGCATTTAAGTTTACACATTTCATCAAGTGCAAGGTGACATGAAAAAACTTAAAAATTTTCTCTATCGATTGTAAGCTTCATTTGTTATTCTATTTTTCTAAAAAGAAATATCCTATGGTTTTCTGCTGACATTTATCAAAGTGCATTAGTTGTTAAAGAAAAGGAATTTAAACTAAGCGTACGTTGGCCTGAATCTTTTACAGGGATAAAAGAAATAGTTTTTAAGGGAGTAAAAAAAATATATGGAAATTACAACGGTCACACCAGGGAAGAATGATTCGGGAGTTTTTAATCACGATGATGTCGTTAAAAAGCATAAAGAGATATATGCAGTTAAAAGAGATGGCACTAGAGAATTATTAAATTTAGATAAGATTCATAAAGTTATTAGTTGGGCAGCAGAGGGATTACATGATGTTTCTGTTTCGGAAGTCGAATTAAAGTCAAAGATACAGTTTTTTGATGGAATAAAAACTTATGATATTCATGAGACAATTATCAAGGCAGCTGCGGATTTAATTTCAGAAGAGACACCAGATTATCAATATCTTTCAGCTCGTTTAACCGTATTCCATTTAAGGAAAAGGGCCTACGGACAATTTGCTCCACCTTCTCTTTATAACCATGTTAAAAAACTTGTTAAAGAGGGATGGTATGATGATGAAATTTTTGAAATGTATTCTCAGGCCGAGTTTATTGAGCTTGATCGTCATATAGATCATGTGAGAGACCTTAATTTTAGCTATGCTGGAATTAAACAGCTTGAAGGAAAGTACTTAGTTCAGGATCGAGTAAGAGGTGAAATCTTTGAAAGTCCTCAATTTTTATACATGATGGTCGCTGCTACTTTATTTGGAGAGTATCCTAAAGAAACTCGTCTTAAATATGTAAAAAAGTTTTACGATGCCACATCTCAATTTAAAATCTCACTTCCGACTCCCATAATGTCTGGAGTAAGAACAGGTACAAGGCAGTTTAGTTCCTGTGTTTTAATTGAGGCATCTGATTCACTTGATTCGATCAACGCCGCATCTGGAGCAGTGGTAAAATATGTAAGTCAAAGGGCCGGAATTGGTCTTAATGCTGGGGCCATTAGAGCTATTGGAAGTCCGATAAGAGGTGGTGAAGCTTTTCATACAGGATGCATCCCTTTTTATAAATTATTTCAATCAGCAGTAAAAAGTTGTTCCCAGGGGGGAGTTCGCGGTGGGGCGGCGACCTTATTTTACCCTCTTTGGCATCTTGAAGTAGAATCATTAATTGTTTTGAAAAATAATCGGGGGGTTGATGAAAACAGGGCCCGTCATCTTGATTATAGTGTGCAGTTAAACAAGCTGATGTATGAACGTTTAATTCAGTCAAAAGATATTACTTTGTTTAGTCCATCAGATGTACCTGGGCTTTATGATGCCTTTTTTGTTGATCAAGAGAAATTTAAAACACTCTATGAAAAATATGAAGCTGATCCTTTGATTAGAAAAAAAGTGATCCCTGCGACTGAGCTGTTTACTTTATTTTGTTCCGAGCGGGCCAATACAGGACGAATATATATACAAAATGTAGATCATTGTAATGATCACAGTTCCTTTGATCCCAAAGTTGCTCCGATAAAACAAAGCAATCTCTGCATGGAAATTACTTTGCCAACAAGTCCTATGAATAATTTAACCGATGGTTCAGGGGAAGTAGCTTTATGTACTTTATCAGCTCTAAATCTTGGGGCAATTGATAAGCTTGAAGAACTTGAAGAGGTTGCCGAATTAGCAGTAAGGGCACTTGATTCACTTTTAGATTACCAATCATATCCTCTACAAGCAGCTGAAATTGGCAGTATGAATCGTCGTTCTCTTGGTGTCGGGGTTGTGAACTACGCATACTATTTAGCTAAAAATGGTATGAAATATTCAGATGGGTCGGGGATAAATCTGACTCATCAAACATTTGAAGCTATTCAGTACTATCTTTTAAAGGCCTCTCATAAACTAGCAAAAGAATATGGGCCATGCGGAAGTTTCTCAGAGACAAAGTATGCAAAGGGAATTTTGCCAATTGATACATATAAGAAAAGTATCGACACGTATTGTGATGAGCCTCTACATTATGATTGGGAAAAACTGCGGGCCGACATTAAAAAAGATGGGCTGAGAAATAGTACCCTTTCATCTCTGATGCCTAGTGAAACTTCCAGTCAGGTTTCAAATAGTACCAATGGTATTGAACCACCACGAGGTTTTGTTAGTGTTAAAGCAAGTAAAGACGGTATTTTAAAACAAGTTGTTCCTGAATTTAAAAAATTAAAAGATCAGTATGAGCTAAACTGGGATATTCCAAATAATGATGGCTATCTAAAATTAGTTGGAGTAATGCAAAAATTTGTAGATCAGGCCATATCGACCAATACCAATTATGACCCAGGGCGCTTTAAAGATAATCGTGTTCCTATCAAATTAATTATTAATGATATTTTACTGGCCTATAAATATGGTATAAAAACGCTCTACTATCATAATACACGAGATGGTGCATCCGATGAACAAATGGTTGATGAAGCTGATGATGGATGTGCTGGTGGGGCATGTAAAATTTAAGGAGATCCTATGACCTATACAACATTTAATAAAAAGATTTTTAATTCACTTCAAGAGCCTATGTTTTTTGGTGAAAATGTAAATGTTGCTCGTTATGACCAACAAAAACATCCAATTTTTGAAAAATTAATTGATAAACAGCTTAGTTTTTTCTGGCGTCCAGAAGAGGTTGATATAACTAAAGATCGTTCTGACTACGATGGCATGGAGGAGCATGAACAACATATTTTCTTAAGTAATTTAAAATATCAAACATTGCTTGATAGTGTTCAAGGGCGTTCTCCCAATATGGCCTATCTGCCAATTGTTTCGATTCCAGAGCTTGAGACATGGATAGAGACATGGTCTGCCAATGAAACTATTCATAGTAGAAGTTATACGCATATTATCAGAAATATATTTCCAGACCCTTCAGTAGTCTTTGATGATATTGTTGTAAATGAAGAGATCGTCAAAAGAGCAACTACAGTTTCAGAAGATTATGACAGACTCATTGAAATGGGCCAGTGGTATAGCTTACTTGGTGAAGGAGAACATAAAGTTAATGGCAAGACTATTTCAGTGTCGCTTAAAGAACTTAAAAAATTAGTTTATCTCTCAATCACTTCTGTAAATATCCTTGAAGGAATGCGTTTTTACGTTAGTTTTGCTTGCTCTTTTGCTTTTGCAGAAAGAACTCTAATGGAAGGAAATGCAAAAATTATTAAGCTTATTGCCCGAGATGAAGCGTTACATCTCGCTGGAACACAACAGATGATGAAAATCTTTGCTAACGGAAAAGATGATTACGAGATGGTTAAAATCGCAGAGGAATGCAAAGACAAAGTAATTGAAATGTATAAGTTCGCAGCGAAACAAGAAAAAGAATGGGCAGAATATCTATTTAAAAGTGGCTCCATGATTGGATTGAACGCAGATATTTTAAAAGATTACGTCGAATATATTACCAACCAAAGATTAAAGGCCATTAACTTTGAGCCTATTTTTGAAAATAAAGGAAATCCTCTGCCATGGATGAATAGCTGGTTAAATAGCGATAACGTTCAGGTTGCTCCGCAAGAATCTGAGATAAGCTCTTACCTTGTTGGCGCAATTAATAGCGAAGTTTCAGAAACTGATTTTAATGATTTTGAGTTATAGGCCATTAAGATAAAGATCAGCGTTTTTTTAGTTATTCCAAACACTTATAGCTATGTAAACCTAGGCCATTTCATTGACGCGAAAAAACTTATTCTGTAGATAAAATAAATCACTATTTCACGTAGAGGCCCATAATGAATTTTAGGTATATTGTCGTACTTTTTCTTATAGTTAGTAACTGCGCTTTAGCGGCACCTACTTTGAAAAATTTTTCTAAGGGTATCCCTTTGAAGGCCTTTGAAAAAATTGGGGAGTATCAGAAATTAGGAAAAAGAATTGATGTGCTCACTTTTACTAGGAGTGGTCGATGGCTGATCGTTGCAGATAAGGCCCGTTATTATTCTGATAAAAATTATTTTGATAAACTTAAAGGAAATGGCCATGTCTCTTTAAGGTCCAAGCTTGAAGAATACATTAAGGCCAGCAGAAAAATAGATGTTGTCACCGTCACCAATCAAAAAAACTGGATTATTGTTGCAGGAAAAAACCGTGCCTATAGTAGCGCAAGTGCATTTAATAGCATAGGTCTGCGCCCTATTCTTAACCGTCTAATCAATGAGGGAAAGAAAATTCAATCAATTTCAGTTAGTGATAATAAAAAATGGGTTATTGTTGCTAACGGCCGGGCCTATGGAAACAATTTGCCAAAAGAAATGGCCAAAATTTTAGATGTAGCAACAACGCAAGAACAGAGAGAATTAAAGACAGTACAATTTCGTCCTGGGCGAAGTGAATGGGTTATTGTGGCCGGTCATCAATATTGGGCCTCTCCTGCTGTTAAAAATCGTGCTGGCCTAGGGGTTGCCCAATTTAGAAGAAAGAATTGGGCCATGGATATTTTCTCTCTAGATAGTGCTAATGGCCTTTCCATTATTTCTAATAATGAAATAAATCTTCACTCTATAGACAGGAAATCAAAACTTGAATTGCAATTGAAAAGTGGTAATAAAACAAGAACTATTTGGAATTCTATGAAAGCACATAAAGTTCCTGGAGTTGTCATAGCGATTATTCACGACAATAAAATTCAATCCGTTCGAGGTTTTGGAAAGCGTAGAGGAAATAAAGGTACGGTATTTTATGATACGATTTTTCCTGTGGCCTCTATGTCAAAAGCTGTGGCCTCGTTGGGAATTATGAAATCCTATGAAAAAGGAATAGTAAGCTTGGGGCAAACCCCCATGAATGTGGGATCTAAATATCCCAACTCTTTAGTTGCTGACTGGATTGATTTCATTGATGACAGAGAGACGGCCGGAAATGGTTTACATTACAAAAGATCTAGCAGGATAAGGCTTGGCCAACTACTAACCCATACAGCAGGACTTTCCAAGCATGGTATAGGCCTGTGGAATATCAGTATTCTTCCCTCTAAAAGAGATATATTACTGGGAAGTCAAAAAATGAAAGGGGGAGTCCGTCCTTCAAAGGCCAATCCTGGTGTTAGATGGAAATATTCAGGCGGAGGCCTTACTTTGGCCGAAGTTATGATGGAAACCATAACGAACAAAGACTTTAGAACCCTTATGAAAAGTAATGTTTTAGATCCTATCGGGATGAAAGATTCCACTTTTGGGTCTCTTTCTAGAGATCAAAAAAAGAGACTTGCCTTTGGCCATGGTAAAAATTTAACGATCCTTCCTTACCGGGAGTGTCCGGGGAAAGCAGCTGGCGGACTTTTTTCAACAGGGCTTGATTACGCTAGATTTGTCCAAACGCTTATGAATTTAGGTAAAAAGAGGCCGAATTTAAATGAGTATGTTGTAAGAAAAGATATTGTAGAAAAAATGCTATCACCTGCAATCTATAAATTTAGCAGCCAGGTAAGTTGTGCTAAAGAAGTTGATTGCAAAGATGTAAAAGAAAGCTGTATTCGTCACAAATGTGTACGTCCGATCCCAGTTAATAAAAGTGGGACTATGTTATCAGGTGCTGGAATTCAATTAACTGCCAGGGTCGATAATACCACCGGGCCTGATGTCTTTTCTCATGGTGGGACTCAATATGGGTATCGTTCTTATTTCATGGGCTCACCAAGTAAAAAATCAGGGTTGGTAATTTTAACCAATGGCCTAAATGAGTGGGAGGTTGCAGATCCACTTGGTGGCGACCCCAAAATCCGTGGTGCCAGTAAGTTGATTAGTGAAATTAGAAATACTTTTCGTAAGCTCTACTGGTAAAAACTAACATTCTTTAAGTTTATCAAGCTTTGAATTTTTAAGGGTAAATTGAACCTAAATATCTATTACTATTGACTTGATTTCAAAAACAGCTTGCTTATGACTCTACGCACTGTTGCCTGCTTGATAAAAAGGTTTGCCTTATCGAACTTATGTTTGTAGGTTTGAATCTTTTTGAGGCACTAGTGAGTATGTTTTTAAATACAGAGAATCAAATTTTAAAAAATGTCTTTCCAAATAGAGAGACTGCTGTAGACCATTTTCAATTTGGGCTTGAGGCAGAATTTATGTTGGTAAGTCTTCCAGAGTATAAACCTCTTTGGTATCAGGATCTCGATTTTAAAGAACTTAATGCCATTTTAGAGGATATTCCTTTTGAAGATATCAAAGGTAGATTTGATCTTTTAAAGCTTGAGTCTCCTTCAAAAAAGATCATGCCTTTTGTCGTGGAAGGTTATCATCTTCCAGATGGGGATGATCTTTATCCTAAAGGAATCGAGATTAGAACCCCCGCCTGTTCTTCTATTAAAGAGTGTCTGGATGCTTATAAAGAACTTCATTTGCGTCTACAAAATGCTCTAGCTAAACATAATCTAAAAGCAGTTGCCCTTTCTCAT
This sequence comes from Campylobacterota bacterium, assembly GCA_003650125.1. Taxonomy (GTDB): domain Bacteria; phylum Bdellovibrionota; class Bacteriovoracia; order Bacteriovoracales; family Bacteriovoracaceae; genus SMWT01. The sequence continues at coordinate 7,929 of QNFX01000043.1, read as the reverse complement.
CATCCCATAGAAACCAAATTTAGCGGCCCTTGTAATAAAAGACGCTATGATTATTGGCAATGGGCAATGGAAGTGATGACCACTTATGGGCCTGATTTTAATATCAGTGTTCCGCAAAGTTTACTGGATGATTTTAACCAAGAAGACTTTGAAGAGTTGGTGAATTACTATTCTCCGGCCCTTTGCGCTCTTAGTGTGGGATCACCTTTTTATAAAAATGATCTTTGGAAAGTGAATGGGGAGCAGGGAAGTTCTTATCGTATTCACAAAAGATCAGTGATCGCACCTCCTATTGAATTTCATGGGGATCAAGAAAATAGATTTGAGTTTAAAATTTTTGAAATGGGGCCATACCTTCAGGATATGTCGGCCTACTTCCTTTTATCTCTTTTATTAATTTTAAATAAAGACCTCTCTGGCCGCTGTGACAAGGCAACTCGCATTTATGAAATGGGTGAAGTAGCTCGTCGGGGACTTAAAGCAAAAAATGTAAAAGAAAAATTGAAGGAAGTTTTAAAAAATAGTGAACCACTTCTAAAGGCGTATGGCCTTGATCCAACACCTTTAACTTTTTTAAAAAGTAGAATTGAAAAAGAGCAAACGCTAGCAGATGAATTAATTAATTTGTATTTGGAAAAAGAGTCCTTAAGGGACCCTTTAGAATATTTATCAACTTTAAGATAATGAAAAAAATAGGAGAGATTATGAATTTTAAAAGATTGGGGGTAATTCCTCTCGTTTTAGGTCTTCTTTTTATCGCTTCCTGTAAGGATAAAAGATCTGCAGATGATTTGCCCTTTGTGGGAATGGGGGAGGAGGGAGAATCAATAGTTCGCTATGTTCCCAAGGGACGCTATATAAAAAGATTTTCTAGCGTGATGGGGGATATAAGTGAAAAATCTACTGAAAAATTGGATAAGTTTGAGTTTGCTGAATCTTGGATTTTAAAAAGAGTAAGCCTTGGACTTCAATTGGTTTTTGAAGTTGGGCTTACAGATTTCTTTAAATGGGAAATCGAACCATCTTTTGAACTTCGTTTTGAAGAACTTCCTAAACCTACAGCTGCTTTATAAAAGGAAAAAACTATGAAAATTAAAATATATACATTGTTAATGAGTTTTTTAATTAGCTCAGCAGCATCTGCTGCTAAATTACCTCAGGCCTGGATTACAGATACTTTAGAGGATCCAAGCTTTGATAAATCGACTGAAATGATTGAGCTAGAAAAAGAATATGACAATATCTTAGATGCCAAATCTCAACTGGTAGAAAAGATTGCTACTAAAAAACAAGAGAGAAAAAATAGAAAATGGTATTTACAGAGCATAAAGTCAGAAATTGAAATTGAAAGCGTAGGAACAATTGGAATTGGTGCCTTTGCAAGTGTAAAAATTGCAACAGCGGTTGAGTTCATTTGGAATAGAACTAAAGAGTCCATGAGAAAATTGCAACAAAAGTACTATGGAGCTAGTGATGTTTCTACTGTAGATAAGTCTGTGGAAAAGGAAATTAATGGTTCATCCGATCAAGATACCATTAGATTTAATAGTGCAACTTCCACTCCAGATCTTGAAAAAGAAATCGCACCTTTCGTTGAGGCCAGTTTTAAGTTAGGAAAAATTAAAGATAAGAAACTTTTTAAAACTAACTTAATTGCCAAGATCAATGATTATCAAAAAGTATTGTCTGATTTAGATGGCATGCCAAAATACACTCCTTGGTGGGTTTATAAATTTCAATTTGATCTCTACTTTGATGCTTCTGGAAAAGTGCTTCCTTTCATGTCTGTTGGTGTCGGAGTTGGTCTAAAGCTTGAATGGTATAGAATTAGAAAGAAAAACTCTGATAAGTCAGTTAAAGAAATGTCTGACAACTCAAAATTCATCATGGCCATGGCCCAAGATTTTGAAACCTTAGATAAACTAACTCTTGGAAAAAAGAAAAAGGCCCACTACGGACTTCAGTACTTAAAAGTTGGAATTGGGATTGGCGCTAAAGGACAATTGGGAGTTGCTAAATTAAAAGGTCACTTAATTGGCTCGGCCTTCTTTAGACGTGCTAAAAATCATCCAAATAATAAAATAAGAAGAGTAAAATTAAACAATACTTTTCCCATTATCGATGCCTACAACTCTGAAAATTTGGCCTATGCCAAAGAAAATTCTATAGAGGTCGAACCTAATGTTTCTTCTGATAAAAGTAGAATTGGTGATCGTATTAAATCAGGGATTTTTAAAGCTTCCAGAGCTAATTTTAGAAAAGGACTTAAAAAGGCCATCAAGATGGCCAACTTTTGGTCAAGAGTACCACTTAGACGTCAGGCCAAAAGAATTGCTAGAGGAAAAGAGCAGCACTTTGATTTAAAAATCATTGAGCTTGAACTTGAAGTCTACCTTAGGGGAACAGTTGGCGTGGCCACTCTCGAGGGGATTGGCGTGTTAGAACTTTTCTTGGTTAAACAATCGTAATTTTTAGGAGTTAAAAGTGAAAAATATATTAATAATTACAATTTTGGCCATTTCTTTTTCTGCCTCTGCTGCCCGTACTTATTCCTACAGGGAAGCACCTACAATGTTGGCACAGGAAATTGAAAAAGAACTTAATGCTACTAAAGAGGCCTTCTCTGAAGTAGAAAAACCAGAAGGCCCTGTGACTGTTCAATCCTGGGTATTTTCCAGGATAAGATTTTTGATTAAACCTTATTTGAAATTTGATGTCCTTTCGCTTTTTGAATTTAAGATCGCGCCTATGCTTGAGTTTAGGTGGACGAGAAAAGCACCAATAGGTTGGGACTTTTATAAGCTACCCGTCCCTAATGATGATGATGAAGTAGATAACAAATAATATTTGACTACCTCATATATTCATCATGTGAGGTAGTTTTAATTTAAGGTTTTTTTGAAGTCAATTAGAAAAATTCATAGAAGATTAAGCATAATCTTTTCCCTCCCTGTTTTGATTATTGTGGTGACAGGGATTTTGCTTATTCTTAGAAGTAAATTAGGATTCATCCAGACTCCTATTCCAAAAGTAGAATCTGTTGCGATTGAAAAAGTAAGGACTATTTCTGAAGTCTTAATTAAGCTTAAAAAGAACTCCATAGAGGGAAAAAATATTTCCTCTATTCTCTACAAACCTGCAAAAAATATTTATGCGGTAAGAACTAAAGATTACCAAGAAATAATTTTACACCCAGAAACACTTAAAATATTAAGTATGGGGCCAAAGTATTCCACCTTACTAATTCAAATACATGAGGGATCTTTTTTTTCTAAGTCAGTACGCGATTATATCTTTTTTCCAACATCGATTGGTTTACTTTTTTTGTGGGTAACAGGGATGATTCTTTTTTTTCGTTCTAAAAGAAAATTCAAAAGAGTAAAAAGACATAAATAATTTTAGACATGGCCTAATAAGTCTATGTGAAATAGGCATGACATTTCTCCTACCTAAAGGGAGAGGTTTTGTACGACATTATGGATAATGTTAGACAGCCTAAGTGCGCTATGTTAAATTATCGTCTACTCTTGATAAAAGTCATATTTCTGCTGAATCATTGTCAAAAAATTATAGTACGAGAGTTTCTTACAGGGAAAGGAGCAAGCTTTAAGTGGATGTCTTGAGCAAAGCACAATTTAAAATATTTACACCGGGGCCTACCAAAATTTCGGACCAAATTTTAAAAATTGGATCGCAGCAACTTCCATACAATCGAACTCAAGATTTTTCCGCATTAACTTATGAAATTATAGATGGGCTTAAATACATTTTTCAGACAAAAGAGGATGTTGTCATTTTAACTTCATCGGGTACAGGAGCGATGGAAGCAACAGTTCTTAATTTATTTGAAAGCAATGACCATGTTTTAATTATTAATGGTGGAACTTTTGGACAACGTTGGGTGAATCTTTGCAAAATACACAACATTCCTCATGATGAAATTAAATTGAATTATGGAGAGAGTCTTTGTATCGACTTACTTGCAAGTAAATTAAGTGATTCAAAATATACCTCACTGCTGATTAATGCTCATGAAACTTCTACAGGTGTTTTATACGATATCGAAAGTATTGGTGAATTAACCAATAAACACCAAGTGATGTTTATTGTAGATGCTATAAGTAGCATTTGTGCTGATCCATTTTTAATGGATCAGTGGCATGTTGATGTTGCCCTACTGAGTTCGCAAAAGGCCCTCGCTCTTCCTCCTGGTCTTTCCTTTATCGCATTAAACGAAAAGGCCAAAGAAAAAATTGAATCTATTCCTGTCAAATCTCTTTATTTTGATCTTCTGGACTATCTCAAAAATCAACAGAGAGGGCAGATGCCGTATACTCCGGCCATAGGTATATTTTTAATGCTTCATGAGAGACTTAAAGAAATTAGAAGAACTGGATTGGATCATCTTATTTTAAAACATGAAAAATTGGGTAAAATATTTCGTGAGTCGATAAAAGATTTACCTTTATCAATATTACCAGAAAACCCTTCAAATGCTCTAACCGCCGTTAAATGTGAAGAACAAATTGATGCGTCATTCCTCGTGCAACTTATGGAGTCAAAGTGCAATACATATCTAGCTTCAAGTGGAGGCGATTTAAAGCATAAGTTATTTCGAGTTTCGCATATGGGAGATCAAACAGAACAGGATATTGAATTTTTGATAAATGATTTGAAAAATACCATCTTAGAAGAATTATAAAAAGGGGCCCTTAAGTGAAAGTTATTATTATGGCAGCAGGAATTGGTTCGCGTTTGACAGAAGTCTCACATGATCAACCTAAATGTCTTATTAAAGCAGGAGAAGAAACACTTATCAAACGAATTGTTCGGCTGTGTAAGGACCGAGGACTTGACGATATTTCCATTGTGACAGGATACAAAGCAAAGAGAATAGAGGAAGAGATTGGTGAAAACGTTACATATTTTGAAAATCCTTTTTACTCGGTAACAAATAGTATCTCTTCCTTGTGGCTTGCAAAAGAAAAATTAGATGATGATCTTTTGCTTATGAATGCTGACTTATTCTTTGAACCAGTAATTTTGGATAAAATTCTAGCACTAAAACAAGATGTTGTGATGCTATCAGATTCTACTCGAATCGAAACTGCTGATTATCGTTTCAGTTTTAAAAATGATTTAATTACAAAGTATGGAAAGCACTTATCAAATCAAGAAACTGATGGTGAGTATGTAGGAATAGTTCGCATAAATAAAAGTTTCGTTAAATCTTTTAAGACACGCTTAAAAGAGATGATTTCATCTGGAAAAATAAATGATTGGTGGGAAGATGTTTTGTACTCATTTATTCCTCAAGGGAGTCCAATAAATCACTCTGATATTGCAGGACACTTCTGGACAGAGATTGATTATTTATCTGACTATCACAGGCTCCAAGATTGGTTGGCAAGGCCTAGACAAAAAAATGAATCCACTTCGCTTTCTTTAGCAGAAGGAATCAACTAATGAATACTAAATTTGAAAGACTCTGGGAAACCAAGAATAAAAATGATGAATGGTGGTCCTCTTTCATTACCGCTCCTCTCGCTATTCTTCTAAATTACTTAGTTGTTGATTTAAAATTTCTTACCCCTAATATATTGACGATTTTATCTTTTGCCGTAAGTTGTTTTGCTGCAATACTTATCTTAATCGGAACATATCCGGCCGTAATTATGGCCGCTATTTTTATACATCTAGGACATATTTTTGATTGCATGGACGGACAGATGGCAAGGTATCGAGGATTAAGTTCCACCTTTGGTTCTTACTTTGATAAAGTGACAGATCAAATAAAAGTATTCATTTTGTGGGGTGCTTTTGCCTATACTGCATATCAACAGACTCAAAACATCTTAGTAATATTTCTCGCATTCATTGGAGTCTCTTTTTATTATCTTAGAGGATACGTGAAATATGTAGCTCTTTATCTCAATACTTCTAAAGTGACTTCAGAGCAATCACAAAAGATTGCTACTCCTGCAGGCCCCGGATCAGGTATGGCCATTAATTTAAAATGGCTTTTAAAAGAACAGCCTAAGTTTTTCGATTTTGATGAGGGAGTATTTATATTTCTTCTTTCCTTTGGGTTGATTTTTGATCAGATGGTTCCCATCTTATGGATATTTGCCATCGGCCAAGTTTACTATGGAATTTATCGAAGTTGGCAAAGAGGTTCTCGAATATATTATGCACAAGATGACGTGCTATTAAGTCCAATAGGAAAATAGAGTTTCATAAAAAGGTATCTAAAAGCTGATAAAATTCAATTTTTTCTCGATCAAGATAGTCTATCAGACCGTACTCACTCAAAAATATATCTTCGAATCTTTTACTGGTGTAATATTTAAAACTTCTAAAAAGTAGAGAGATATCTTGATAGCGATCACTAACTCCTGCCCGACCAAGATCGATAAGACCGGTGGAATTATTTTTTCCAATAATAATATTGGCCAAACAATAGTCTCCGTGGGTGAATACTTGGTCTTCCTGAAAATTACACTTTTGAATTAAACTTTCATAAGGATCGGATATATTTTTATCCATGAGATCTAATTCCCATCTCTTTTTTGCTTGAGGAATTCTGGTTGCTAGGCCCTGATCCATAGTGCAGTTATCAATTGGTATTTGGTGAATTCTTCTAAGAGTATTCGCCAATAGTTTCATCATCTCTGCTTCGGAGATATTTAAAATAGAAAATTTCGAGGCATCTTGACCTTCCAAGGCGGTTGTTAATAAATAAGTAACATCAGGTTCTTTGATGAATTTCACAACGGAAGGAGCTAAGAATTTATTTTTAATCCAAGCTAGCGCCTGATTTTCAAAAATTAGATTAGACTGATTTGACCCAATTGCGATTTTTAAAAAATAAGATTTACCATCTTTACAATTAATTTGGTATATCTTATCACCTGATTCTCCTGTGGATGGCTCTTCCCACTGGTATTTTCCAAAAAAAATATTTAGTTCATTTGGTAATTTATGAATCATATATTTAGTATATTAGCATGAACAAAAAAAATGATCTACTACTGCAATGATCTCTGAATATAGGAAGACACATAAGGAAAGATACTTTGTACGAGGAAAATTGTGAGGGCCACTAAAGGTTTTTTTCGGCCTTTAGAACCTTTTCAAGAAGTTCTTTAAGTTCATCAACATTCATATCTTGAAGTGGGTTACTTTTTGCAAGCTCTTTTGGGGTTTGTGAACTATCAAATGAATTAATTCTGTTTTTAATGGTCATGCGAAGTTTGCGAAGTTCTTTCACGTTCCAAGTTTCAAGTTTTGAAATGTCTTTAATTTTTAAATCGGCCAAAATTTTATCCAGGGTAAAAAAAAACCAGAGTGGGTTAAACTCTGGTTTTAATATCTAAAGCTTCCGAAGAAGATAAAGAACAAGGTTAAAATGGCGGGAGCGAAGGGACTCGAACCCTCGGCCTTCTGCGTGACAGGCAGACGTTATAACCAACTTAACTACGCCCCCTTAAATGCCAAATTATTGAGTGAATATAGAAATGATGTGCATTTTCGTCAAGGAAAAATAAGTATTTTCACAGCAAGAATGATTAAAAGTGTGGTGAAGAGCCTTTTAGACCATTTAGGAGAGGCATTTCTACCTAGCATTATACCTATTTTAGAGGTCATCATCGATCCCAAAAAGATTGTTAGGACAATTGCCCAATTGATCTGCCCCATTTGATAAGGTTCCAGGGAGAGATAAGGAAATTGCTCAGGAGCAGGGAAGGTGATAAACCTGAGGGCCCCTATAAAGGCGCCACTCATCATTGCTAGATTAGAGTAGGCGGGAACCCAGTAGAAGGGGATTTTTAAAAAAAGTAGAAATAGGGGAACCATTACCGCTCCACCACCGAGTCCGGTAATTCCAGCAACGAGTCCCCCAAAAAGAGTAATCAGAGAAGATTTAAT
>QNFX01000042.1 GCA_003650125.1 Campylobacterota bacterium | reverse complement strand
GCCCAAAGGAGAAGAAATGGCCCCTGATAGATTAAGCTCTGGCCTTTCCCATTTTAGTGCTTGGGTGTAGCAGATAACATCACGGTAAGCAGCAAAGTCGGGATAATCTTCGGAAAGATAATAGTTTTCAAAAGCGCCAAGAGAGAGATTTATGTTTAACATATAACCTGCAAGGCGATCACGGTTGCGGCCATGGATTCTTTTAAATCCTTTTAAATCGCCCATCAAGTTTAGGGCGTATTTGAGATCACGGCCCATGCCTTTTCCTTGGTAGTTTGGAGAGACGGTTGTATCAATCATGTATAGAGTTTTTTCATCTTCAAAGTAGGGATCAAGCCGAAGTCCTCTTTCTAGTGGATGGTGGTGCAACGGTGAACAAAAAGTAATTCCTTTAATTTCTCCATTATGTTCAGCGATTAGGGCCAGTCCATTAAAATCAGTAATGACTTTTCTAAAAATTGAAATATCAGTTTGTCTGGTTTTTTCATAAACCTTCTCTTGTAAAACAAGAATCTTGTCTTCATAGAGATCAAATAGTTCTTTATCCACCATGTGAAGATTACATTGGTGCTTTTCTTCAAAATATATTTTTAACTTTTCAAACCCACCGGTATCGTTGCCCCTTCCCTGGACTTCACTAAGTTTATTGTCGAGCAGAAATTCGTGACGGTCATAGTGGGGTTTCATATTTTTTCTGGGAACTTGTAAGGTTTTATCCTTGTATTCTTTGTTTTCGTAAACTTCCATGAAAACGCTTATGAGATTATTAAATAAATAATCAAGATCGGCAGTTTTAAAACCAAGGTTCAGTCTAAACCTTAAGGTTTTTGCCCCCGCAGGGTAATAAAGCAAAGAGTGGTCAAAACGGGCCCGAATCAATTTATCTAAATATTCAGTTTCCTTTACATCAAAAGCAAAGGCCAGACCCATGGCCCGGGGGTTTTCAATATATTTTGAAAATCTTTCTAAAAATTTATCGATTCTGGCGTGAACGTTATTTTCTAATTCGATAATTTGTTCTTGAAATTGATCAAGGATAAAACCGTGCAGATAACCTCTAATACTTGAGGCAACAGAGAATTCTTCTTCGACCTCGTTATTTTCATGAGAGAGAACTAATCCTATTTGTGATTTTTTTGCACAAATTACATAATCTGGCTCTAGGTTGAGTTCAAACATTTTATGCCAGAAAAAATCACGTCCGAGGTGAAAGCCGGTTTGTACTTCATCAAAAATGACCGGTACGCGAAATGTTTTGGCGAGAAGCAGAAGGCCCTGGAAAAATCTATTGGAGCCATATCGATCCCCACCTTCACACTGCATAGGTTCAACAATGATGGCATAGATATCTTCTGTTAAAAGTTGTTCTCGGACATTAGAGAGAGAGTTTACCTCTGCTTCAATTAGTTCTTGATCTTGCCAATCCTTAATTTGTTCTCCCACGCCTTGGTCTGAATACTCCCAACTTTTCGTAGGGGAAAAATCTTTGATCGTGGCATTTGCCCAGGTCTCTTCCCAGCCTTTTAAATGAGGTCGACAAACTTCATTGTTAGTCATGGAAGGAAAAGGAGCATATAGAGTTAAGTAGTCCTGCCATTCAAAAGGTTCTCTCTTTGACGGGTTCCAGGTAGAGGAAAGAGTGATTTGCATTCTTCCATGGAAAGAGCCATTAAAGGCCAATACCTTTTTGGCATTTTTATTTATTCTTTTTTTATAAGCAAGACCTAAGGCGATTTCATTGGCCTCCGCCCCAGAGTTGGCAAAAGTAACATTAAGGTCGTCCCACTCGATTTTTCGTTTTAAAAAAGATTCAAAAGATTTTCTTAGTTTTTTATAATGGGGAGTGTTCTTATCATTTAAATGAGCTTCTAAGTGATGGGCAACACCAAAAAATGTAGAAGGGTTAAAGCCAAGTCCTAAAGTCGCAATTTGTGAAGCCGCGTCCATCAGACCGTTAGTCTCACCACTTCTTGACTCTACTCCTAAATAAGGGCCAAAAGATTTCCTCAAATCAGTCAGGAAGTTTTTTTTCTCAGGTGGGATTAAATCATTTGCGTAGAATTCTGCAAGCTTTTCTTTAGCAAAATCTTGATCATCTTTTTGTGTTAGCTTCATTTGAATACCTTATGAGTTAATTTTTTCTTTTAAAAAATCTTTAAATGTATCACCCCTTGCTTGGAGCATTTTTGGGAACATAGATATGGGTGTCATCCCCGGAAACGTGTTTATTTCATTCAGATAAATTTGACCATCACTGGTGAGAAAAAAATCAACTCTGGATAGATGTCTTATACCTAATCCTTTAAAAATCCGTATGGATAAGTTTTTTAAGTCCTCTATGGTTTTATTATCTAAGGCCTGGGCCTTAGTATGAGTGGTTACCTTGCTGGTATCATCATATTTTTCTTTATAAGTATAAAAAGCATCCTTTGCCCGCTTTAAGATAATTTCACCTGGGTCTGTAGCGACGATTTTACCGCCCATTTCATAGACGGCAACTTCAAGTTCTCTTCCCTCAATTACTTTTTCTAAGAGAATTTGTGGTGAGTATTTAAAGGCCTCATCAATGGCGCTTTCTAGCTGGTCTCTATTTTCAACAAGGGCACAACCTATAGAAGATCCCTGTGATGCAGGTTTTATGAAAACCTTTCCCCACTTATCAAAAATATCATAGGCAACATCCATATTTTTTGTTTCAAGGCCTTGATAAGGAGTTACTGGAATATTTAATGACTCAGACCAAAGTTTTGTAGTGATTTTATTGAAACAAATACGGCTGGCCTCAGGCCCTGCTCCAAGATAAGGAATTTTAAGCAAATCTAAGAATGCTTGAACATCACCAGTCTCTCCGGGAGGCCCATGAATGCAGGGGATAATAAAGTCAGGTCCCTGTAGGGCCTGAAAAAGATCTTCTTTTTCAGGAGCTAGTTCTAACTCTTTTATGCTTAAATCTAATTCGGGAATTTCAGAAAGGATTGCTTCAATATATTTAGCAGAGATTATGGAAATATCGTGTTCCGGGCCACCTCCTCCACAAAGGAGTAAGACTCTTTTTTTTTTCATTTTTATTCCCTTAACTTGGGCGGAACTTTTAAAGCATCAAGTTCCAAAAATTTACTCTTTAAATCATCAATATTGATGGATTCAGATACTTTTGAACCATAGGCCCTCATACTAACCGAGTTTCCTTCCATCTCACGGTCACCAATGACGAGCATGAAAGGAATTTTTCCTTTTTGAATTTGTCTTGTTTTATAGCCCATGGATTCATTTCGATCATCGACTCGAACGCGGAGTCCTAAAGACTTTAATTCTCGGTATAAATTATTGGCAAATTCTAAATGGCTTTCACTTCTAATAGGAACGATAACCGCTTGTTCAGGTGCCAGCCAGAAAGGATAGGCCCCTCCAACATGTTCTAGATAGATACCAAAAAATCTTTCAAGAGATCCTAATAGGGCACGGTGGATAACTACAGGTCTCTCGTCTTCACCATTTTGGTTAGTAAATTTTAAGTTAAATCTTTCCGGCAGTTGAAAATCAAGTTGAATAGTTCCTAGTTGGTAATAACGATTAAGAGCATCAGATATTTCTAAATCAATCTTAGGCCCATAAAAGGCACCATCACCTTCATTAATATGGAATTCTTTACCAGAATTTTCTAATGCCTTTTTTAAGGCATCTTCAGCTATATCCCAAACCTTATCATCACCGACTTTTTTCTCAGGTCTCGTCGAAAGTAAAATTCGTACATCTTTGAAACCAAAATGGTCATAGCACATGAAAAACATATCTATTAATTCAAGGATTTCATCTTGAATTTTATCCATGGGCAAAAAGATGTGAGCATCGTCTTGGCAGAAAGTTCTTACACGTGTGAGTCCGGCCAAAGACCCAGAGGCCTCATTTCGGTGAAGTCTTCCAAAATCAGCAAATCTTAAAGGAAGGTCTCGATAGGAGTATTTAAAGTGGGAGAACATGAGCATATGGCAAGGACAGTTCATCGGCTTAACAGCAAATTCTCGGTCTTCCACATTGGTGAAAAACATATTCTCTTGGTAGTTTTCGTAGTGACCACTGGTGTGCCAGAGCTCAGAGTCTAGGATTTGGGGAGTTATGACTTCATCGTATCCGTATTTTACATAGACCTTTCTAATGAAATCCACTAACGCATTATAAACAAAAGAACCTTTTGGCATAAAAAATGGAGAGCCAGGGGCAACTTTATCAAAAAGGAAGAGATTCAACTCTTTTCCCAGTTTTCGGTGATCTCGTTTTTTCGCTTCCTGTAAAAAATTTAGGTGTTGTCTAAGCTCTTTTTTGTCTGCAAAAGAAGCAGCATAAACACGCTGGAGCATTTTTTTAGAAGAATCTCCTTTCCAATAAGCGCCTGCAGTATGAAGAAGCTTGAAACTTGCTGGAAGCTCTCTCGTGCTGCCAACATGAGGGCCTCGGCATAAATCAATAAATTCTCCCTGGGTATAGCAGGTTATGGCCTCACCCTGAGGGAGGTTTTCAATGATATCTACCTTAAGCTCTTGATTTTCTTCAGAAAAGTACTTTATGGCCTCTTCTTTGGTCATCTCCTTCATGGTAATTTTAAGATTTTCCTTGATTATAGATCGCATCATATCTTCGATTTTAGGCAGATCCTCATCAGTTAGATGGTAGTCCATATCAATGTCGTAATAAAATCCATTGTTTATGACAGGTCCAATACCTAGCTGTATATTTTGATCTGGATACAGTCGCATGATCGCCTGGGCCATTAAATGGGCAGTGGAATGACGAATAGTATTAATGTCGTGTTTGGCCATAGATGTAACTTCCTAATACTTAATAAGTGAGGGCACAAGGTATCAATTTGACCCCATTAAATCAATTACTTAAGACTAAAAAAATTACTTTTTACGACCTTATTTTTGACTGCTAACAGGGTCATATGGTAAATTTCATTCAAAGAAGAGTTAGCCAGAGGGGTGTGTATGACAAATATATCTGAAGAATTAAGAAGTGACCCTTCGCTCGCCTTCTTGAAGCTGGATAAAGATGTTGCGCCACTAGATCGGTTCGAATTATCTAAGGCCAATTATCTATTAGCGAAAATCCACTATGACAAAGGTGATTTAGGAAAAGCGGAAACGTATTTTTTGCGTGCTTTAAGATTTGCTGAAGGGCCAAGAGATATCTTCGCCAAACTAAAAATCTTAGGATTTTTAATTAGAATCTTTTCTGAAAAATTAGAATATGAAAAGGCCCAAGAGTATATTGCCTTGGCCGAGCAAATCGTTGAAGACTCTGTAACGTATTTAGGATCTCTAAATGCGGAATATTTTTACAACCTGGCCGTCATTAAAAATTATAGCGGTGGGTTTGAAGAGGCCAAAGAAAACTTTTTAATGGCCTATAAAAAGTCAAAAGAAGAAAACGAGCCCGAACTTCTCGCAAAATGTTTGCTGGCCCTTTCGACAAACTATTATAATCGCAAGAGTTTCACTGAGTCTTTAGAAACTCTTGATCAACTCAAAGAACTGTTAACCATTCTTAATAAGAGCTATTTGAATGGGGCCATGAACTTTCAATATGCCAAAATCTATTTGGAGTTAGATCGTTTTGAAGAGGCCATGGCCTATTTTACTAAGGCCAATTACTACCTCCAAGATAAGAAATGCTGGAACCTTTTTGGTTATATCCAATTAGGAAAAGGACAAGTGTTTAAAAGAAAGGGAGAGTATGACAAGGCCTTAATGTTTTTTAAATTTGCTCAAGAAGCTGTCGATAAAAATTTGTTTAAAAGATTAAATTCTCTTTTAGAGCAAGAAATTCAAGACGTAAATGATAGCAGTATCGATTTTTATCTAGATCGTTCAAATAGAAAAGTACATGAAAGAACTCTTGGTACCATCGATTTTAAACATCGCTTTGTCCTTTTAGAGATTCTATATTTGTTGGCAAAAAACTCTGGCACTTATTTTGATAAAGACAAACTTGCCAAGTCCATTTGGAAAGATGAATACAATCCTCTTATTCACGATAAACTTATCTACACTAGCGTTAGTCGCCTTCGAAAATTGATTGAACCTAAAATTGATAGCATGGATAAAGAGAGGAGAGGTTCTAAAAGGAAATATATTATTCGTGGTAAGGACGGATATACTTTTAATCCTGAGGTGAAAATAAGATTTCATATGGAGCCTAAAGTTACAGTAGGGCAAACAATTGGGAACGTTGAGCTTGGCTCTCCAGTTTAGGCAAATGCTTTATTTGAAACTTCTTCTGGTAGGTGCTTTTCTATCTACAAATGTAGTCGCTAAAAATAAAATAATTACTTCAGATATAGCGCTTTATAGAGTTCAAGATGAAGTTGTATTCCTTTCAAGTTATAAGGCGTTTAAAAAGGGTTTAAGAATTTTTCGATGTTTCAACAAAAATGTTTTGTTTCTTCCCGCCTTAGGACTTGATAAAGAGAGCTTAAAAACACTCCCTTCAGTGAAGCAAATAAAAACTTTTGATGATGATTCTAAAAGGTTTATTAAAAAAGTTATCTTGCTTAAGAAGGCCCTTATTCATATAAAAAAACAAAAACGAAAATATGATAAGAGATTTTTTACATACTTTGAAAAACATAAATGTCTAAACAGGCCTTATCGAAGTTGGTCAAAAACAATTCAAAACATGGTGACTGTTGAACTCTATTTTCAAGAGAGATTCAAAAAGGGAACTAAACTTAAAATTTATGATCCAAAAGTTTGGGAAAATGTAAAATTTTATCTGTTATCTCTAGATAAAAAAATTAATCATGATGTATTTTTTTAATTTCAATTTAGTTCAATCTTCCATTAAGAAAATTATAGAGGGAAAAGTTTCTAGTGATGTTTTAGAGCAATTGACCCATTTAGATAAGAGCTTTGATCCAAGGCCTTGGCCCTATGAGGTCTGGATGAAACCTTCAGGTCATGAGGCAATTTTTATACTATCTGAGGGCCTTGAAATCCTCGGTCTAGCAGTTTTTAGACTATCTTTTGAGGAGGGCCTGGCCCACCTTCTTAAGTTTTTAATAATCCCTGATCGAAGAAGGGAGGGCCTAGGTGAGCTAGTGCTTTCTAAGGCGATGGAAATTTTGAAGGGGCGAAAGCTCGATAAGGTGTATTTAGAGGTGGAAAAGGGGAATCCGGCCTTTTTTCTATACCAGAAATTAGGACTTAAAAAAATCCATGAAATAGTTGATTTCTATGGGCCAGACCGACCTGGATTGGTGATGATGTCGGGTCATTAATGCATTACGCCATAGTCTTCTTTAATATTTACAATACTTCATGAAACGTTGCCTTTCAAATGACTTTTTGATATATCCTTTCTTGTCTTTAAGAAATGATTTTATTTTTGAGGGCGGTTTTCCTGGAATCCGCCCTTTTTTTTTGTGTGAGAATGGAAATTAAAGAAGAAAAAACTGGAATTGAGCTTAAATTTTATGACCTTTGTCAAAAGGTCGTAGAAGAGCAAAATCTAAAACTCTATGACATGGAATATCTACTAGGAAGTGGAGAGCTTAGAGTTTTTATCATTGATGAAAAGACAGGTAGCGCAGTAATTGATGATTGCGTGAGAGTGGATAGGGCCTTTGACCCTTATCTTGAGGAAGACTGGGTTCCCCAAACCCTAACGTTACAAGTTTCCTCGCCAGGTGTGTTCCGCAAGCTTAAAACCAGGGAACATTTTGTTTCGGCAATTGGAGAAAAGGTTAAACTTCAATTTAGTAAACAATTGGGAGACTTGGTGCCAGAGGCGCCAAAAGAAATTGCAGGTGATAAAAAAGTAATTTGTTTGTTGGAAGATGTAATCGAAGACAAACTTAGTTTGAAATATAAAGAGTTTGTTTTCGGGGTACCTTTTGGAGAGATAAAAAAGGCCAATTTAGAAACAGACACTAATAATGTGAGAGGATAATATGAACTTTTCAGAGCTGGCGAAAGTCATTGAAGTTGTAGGAAAAGACCGAGGGATCAGTAAAGAGATCGTTGTTGATGCTATTGAACAGGCATTCCTAGTAACTGCAAGAAAGAAATTTGGTATTCAAGGAGAATACGAGGCAAGATATAACGAAGAGGATGGAGATGTAGAAATCTATCAATACAAAAACGTTGTCGAAGTCGTGGGTGATCCTATTATTGAAATCGATCTAGAAAATGCCAAGAAACTGGATGCAGATGTTGAAATAGGGGATCAGCTAGGTATTAGGATTGAAAACCCTAATTTCACTAGAGTTGACGTGCAAACGGCCAGACAGATTATCTTTCAAAAAGTTAGAGATGCTGAAAGAGAAATCCTATTTGCTGAATTTAAACATAGAGAAAAACAACTTATTACCGGGATTGCCAGACGCTATGAAAGAGGTCGCATCATGGTTGACCTTGGAAAGGCCGAAGCTGTCCTTCCGCAAAGGGAAGTTATTCCAGGAGAAAATTTCAAACCTGGTGATAGAATTCAAGCCTATTTAACTGAAGTGGTTATGACAAACCGAGGTCCAGAAATTTTACTTTCTAGAACTTCTCCCATGTTTTTAGTTAAATTGTTTGAAATTGAAGTTCCAGAAATTCAAGATGGAACGATTGAAATCAAATCTGCCGCCAGGGAGCCAGGACAGCGAGCTAAAATTGCTGTTATTTCTGTCGACAAAGACATCGATCCAGTTGGTGCCTGTGTTGGAATGAAAGGATCTCGTGTTCAAAATGTTGTCAATGAACTTCAGGGTGAGAAAATTGATATCGTTAGATACTCTGATGATTTAGAAACTTTTGCAAGAGCAGCACTTGCTCCAGCAGAAATTGAAAATATCATGATTGAAGGTGAAGATAAGACCCTTGATGTGATTGTTGAAGAAGATCAACTTGCTTTGGCCATTGGTAGAAGAGGACAAAACGTTAGACTAGCAGCGATGTTAACAGGATTTAAAATAAACATCCTGTCTAAGACCAAACTACAAGAGAAGTTTAAGAAAGCGGCAGAGAACTTGCTGCAGATTGTCTCGGTTACAGATACTAAAGCGCAAATGTTAGTTCAATCAGGAGTTCAGTCTATCGGTGATTTAAGTGCACTAGAGGCCGAGACACTGGTTGATATTTTAGAAATTACAGAAGAAGATGCAAAGAAGATATTACAAGATACCTTAGATGCCATTGAAAAAGGTGAAGTCCAGCTAGATGTTGCAGAAGAAGAAGAGTTAATCTCAGCTTCGGCCGTCCCTGCTTATCAAGGTGCCATCAAAAAAGGCAATGAAGATAGTGAAGATGATGAAAAAGGGAAATTTTCAGAAGCAGAAAGAAGGCTCAGAGAGGAACTTGCAGCTTTTAAATTAAAGTAGGTTGATATTAATTCTAGTTTTTAGAATTGATGGGAGAATTTAATGCCTAAAAAGATATTTGAACTTGCCAAAGAATTGGATTTAAAACCTCTAGATTTGGTTGAAGGATTAAAGGCCAAAGGTTTTGCAGTTAGAAACCATATGTCTTCTCTTACTGACGAAGAAGTTGATAAGTTTATGCAACTTCGTACGGCAGAAGTGGAAAAAAAGGCAGAAGGCACTAAAAAGAAAAAGACCAAAAAGAAAACGACTAAAAAGAAAAAAGTTGCCAAAAAGACTACTAAAAAAACGGTCAAAGCAGATGATAAGGCCGAAGAAAAGAAAGTTACGGAAAAGAAAAAAACGGTAATTAGAAGAAAAGTAAAAGTTGAAAAAGTGGTTAAAGAGGAAACTCCGGCCCAAGTGATAGAAGAAACTGAAGAGCTAGTAGTTGCTGAGGCACCAGAAGCGGTTACAGATGAAAGCGGTGGATTAAGAGTTGTCTCACATCCAGAAGTAATCAAACCTGTAGAAGAGCCACCTGTAGTAGAAGAAAAGAAAGAAGAGAAAAAAGAAATCTATAGAGAAAAAATGCATCGCTTTACTCCGGTGTATACACCTCCTCCAAAAGAAGAAAAAGAAAAAGAAAAAGAAAAAACATCAGAGACTAAAAAGACTGATGCTACAGCTGCCCCTACGACAAAGAAAAGACTTGGAGGACTTGCCTCAATCGTTTCTGGTAAAAGGGCCGCAGGAATTAGTCGCTCTCAGGTGCTTTTAGAATCGCGAAGTAGCCAAGAACTAAAATCCTATTCGACTCTTTCAACACTTGGAAGACCTCTTTATACTCAAGTGAAAAGGAAGAAAATATTTCATGGTAAAGGGGATAAGACTGAACTTACTGAAGTGAAACAATCAAAAAGAGTAATTAGAGTTCATGGTGGTTGTAGTATTGAAGAATTAGCACAAAAACTTTCGACTAAATCCAAGAATATGATCGATAAGCTTTTGGATGTGAATTTACTAGTTAGACCTGATGATTTTGTTGGTGTGGAGCTAGCGCGTGAAATAGCTGTTTTATATGAATATCGTGTAGAAGATAAGGCCTTTGATGAAGATGAAGTCATTGGTAAAGAACAATTTACAGAAGAAGAAAAATCAAATCTTCCTTTTAGAAATCCAATCATCGCCATCATGGGACATGTTGATCATGGAAAAACAACTCTTCTCGATCATATTAGATCGGCCAAAGTGGTTGAAGGTGAGGCCGGAGGGATTACCCAACATATTGGGGCCTACTCAGTTGATGTAAAGGGAAAAACTCTAACTTTCTTAGATACTCCAGGACATGCAGCTTTTGCTTCCATGAGACAAAGGGGTGCCGATGTTACAGATATTGTAGTCTTGGTCGTGGCCGCAGATGATGGGGTTATGCCTCAGACAAAAGAATCAATTAAATTTTGCCAGAAATCAGGTGTTCCTGTGATTGTGGCAGTTAACAAAATGGATAAAGAGGGAGTAAATCCCGAACGAATCAAAACTGAATTGGCAGAATTTAGCATCACTCCAGAAGACTGGGGTGGAGATACTCAATTTGTTCCGATCTCTGCCCTAAAAGGTGAAGGTATTGATGAATTATTAGAGGCAATTGCTCTTCAATCAGAAATATTAGAGCTAAGAGCAGACCCCAAAGGTAAGGCCGAAGGGGTAGTTATTGAATCTAAAATTGAACAGGGCCGGGGCCCTGTGGCAACAGTCTTAGTACAAACCGGAACCCTTAAAAAGGGAGATAATATTGTTGTCGGTGAGTGTGTTGGACGTGCCAGAAGTTTAACTAATCATCTAGGAAAGGACATAAAATCGGCGGGGCCTTCAGTTCCTGTGCAGATTTTAGGTTTAGATAAGGCCCCAGGACCTGGTGACCTTTTAAATGTAGTTAAAAATGAAAGAGAAGGTAAGAAGATCATTCAAAATAGAATTGATCAAAGAAAAGAAATTGAAGCAGGGCCGGTTAAAAAGAAAATGTCTCTAGAAGACTTTTTTGCTAATGCTAAAAGTGAAGGTCCGGAACAAAGATCTCTTAACCTATTGGTTCGTGCTGATGTTCAGGGTTCTTTTGAGGCGATTAAGCAATCTCTTGAGGGACTTGAAAATCAGGAAGTTAAAGTTAAATTTATCGGTGGTGGAGTTGGACCTGTAACAGATTCAGATGTAATGCTGGCCGATTCTGCTGATGGATATATTATCGGCTTTAATATGAGACCTTCAACTTCAGCGAGAAGACTGGCGGAAGAAAAAGGGGTTGAGGTTAAAACCTATTCAATTATCTATGAGCTTATAAGTGATATTAAATTAGCGCTTGAAGGACTGCTTGAGCCAGAGTTTGTGGAAGAATATGTTGGTCGAGCTGAAGTTAAAGAGCCTTTCCTGACTCCAAAGGCCGGAACCATTGCTGGATCTGGTGTTATTGATGGTAAAATTGTCCATGGTTGTAATATCAGACTTCTTAGAAATGGCAAGATTGTCTTTGATGGCCATATGTCCTCCCTTAGACGCTTTAAAGATGATGTTAAAGAAGTTAGATCCGGAATGGAATGTGGTATTGGTCTTGAAGACTTTAACGATATTAAAACGGGTGACCTTTTTGAAGCCTATATAATTAAAGAGAGAAAGAGAACTCTTGAAGAGGTCGAAAAAGAAGAAGCAAAAATAAAAGAGGAAGTTCAGGCCAATCCGTGAATGCAAAAAATCCTTTCAAAAAACAAAGGCTTGAAGAGCGAATTCTTTTTGAGCTAAATAGAGTTCTTCGAACCGAAACGGCAGATTCACGTTTAAATAATGTAACCATTACTAAAGTAGACGTGAATCGAGATTATTCTTTGGCCGAAGTCTATTGGGACACCTTTGACAACTCTAAAAGAGGAGATGCCAAAGAGGCGATCGGTGGCATGACCAAAAGATTAAAATCTATTCTGGCCAAGACCCTTGAAATTAGAAAAGTTCCAAATCTCGTCTTTAAATATGATGCACAATTTGAGGCCGAAAAAAAAATTATGGAACTGTTAAACGCTGAAAAAAATAAAAGTGATGAATAATCCAAAAGTTTTTCCCATCTATAAACCACCAGGACCTAGCTCATTTAAGATGGTGGCCCAGGTTAAAAGAGTCCTTAAAGGACAGGTTAGTAAAGTTGGACATTTTGGATCCTTAGACCCTTTTGCTGAAGGCCTGATGCTGATAGGTGTTTCTGGCGCGGCCAAACTTAATCAATATATTCAACAGACTTTTTCCAAAACCTATGAGGCCAAGGGCATTTTAGGAATAAAAACTTCCACAGGAGATAAGGAAGGGGAAGTCTTAATTGAAAGTGAAAATTCTAAAGTTTTTGACTTAACTCTGGAAAAATTAAAAGATCTTCTAGAGACCAAATTTATAGGAGATTATCTCCAGTCTCCACCTTCCTTTTCTGCTGCCAAACATCTTGGGAAACCTCTTTATAAATGGGCCCTGGAAGGAAAAAAAATAGAAAAAGCACCAGTCCTGCGAAAAATTTATTCCCTAGAGATTTTAAGCTTTAATTACCCCTACCTCTCATTTAGAGCAAGAGTGGGCTCCGGAACATATATTAGATCCCTCTTTGAGGACATGGCAGAAGTTTTAGGAACAGTAGGCCACCTTGATGGCCTCATAAGAACAGAAATTGGACCCCATAAAATTGAAGGTCTTCCCACACACGGTGAAATAAATCCGGAAGAGATATCTTTAAATGAGTTGTCACTCAGTCAAGCGCTCCCTTTAAATGAGATTAAATTACCAGTAGAGGGGGCCAAAAAATTTTCCCATGGAAATTTTGTTTCAGAGGATACCCTAGGCCTTGTTGATTCTGATAAAGCAGATTATCTTCCAGGGCATTTTTGGGTGTTTGATCCTGAGGGAAAACTTCTAGGTATGGGGCAAAAAAATCCTTCCGGTTTAAAACCTGTATGGGTTTTGAGTTAAACTTTTGCAAATTTATTTGCTCATGTTATATTTCTTTAAAGTTTTATAAATAAAGAACGCACTGGGTAATAATATTTCTACTTGGAGAGATAAGTGAGCACAACAAGTCTAATTGCTTTAGGTATCGGACTAATTCTTGCCATCGGAATGGTGGTAACTATTGGGGCCTTAAGTCTTCTATCAGGTACCATAGAATTCTTTTTTGGTAGGCCTAAGATATCTATTCTTAAATCGAAATACGGAAAAAATGGCGTTGCCTTCGGATTTAGATTTAATTCAGAAAAAGAATCTGCCAAGTATGATCAATTTAAAATAAGACTTTTTAATCCTTTTGGTAGTCCGACTCAAATGTCTATTTACCGAGATTTTGATCATCAAGTATCCTCATTTTCTAAAGATTTTGACTTTGGTGAGGAAATGAAAAAACTAACTTCGGCCAAAGGCTTTAACGATGCCTTAGTTGAATTGAGCGTTCTCTCTTCTAAAGATGGGATTGTTCACCAACAGACGATGAAGGCCTTCAAGTTTTTAGCACAATTACGTAATGGTAAAATTACTGAGGACGAATTTAATACAAAACATAAAGTGGTTAAAAGCAAACCGCTTTATACCATTCCGGGTAAAAACTTTGTCTCCCCACCACTACCAAAGTCTGGAAAGGTATTAAAAATTGCTACTAATCCAGAGTTTGCCGGAGAATTTGCAGCTAGCGGAGGTGCCGTTGCTGAAGAAAAACCAAATTTTAGCGTGAAAAAAGTGTGGATTGAGCCTGGCTGTATTGTTTGCGATGCCTGTGAGGCGATCTTTCCTGAGGTCTTTGAAGTTACTGCTGATTCTTGTATTATTAGACCTGATTTCCCAACAGATGATGGATTGAAAGTGGAAGAAGCAGCTGAAGCTTGTCCCGTTGAAGTTATCAAATTTGAGCAGGCCTAAATAAAATTTCTTTATTTTTCTTATGTTATAATAGACTCATAAAAAGGGAGGTACTTCTTGATCTCACCTCTATTTATAGAAATCTTTGGTGGGCTTCTAATTGTTTTTCTTTTGTGGCCTATGCCAATTTATATGAATAATAAGCAAGATGAAAACTCGTTGGAAGAACGCATTGATGAGAGAAATTATAGGAAGGCCTTAAAAGAGCTGGCCTTAAACCTTCAAAATTCTCATGTACGGGAGTCTTGTTACGACCTTGGGGATATTTATTACTCTCGCAAATATCCGGGTCTAGATCGCCGTCCTGAGATAGAGTGTCCCATTATAAATATAAACCTTCCCTCTGCAAAAGAGATAAGATTTGCTTTAATTGAGCATGATATGAAAATTATAAAATTTGAAAGTAGAGAGAAGAAAGCGGCCTAGAAGTTCGAGGCAAAGTCTTTCTCGATGTATTTAGCTAGATTAACCAGAGAGATTTTGGCCACGTACTCAGCGCCTTCTGCATCTTTTTTACGATTAACTTCAACGCATCCTCTTGTGAAATTAGGAAGAAAGTCTGTAGCACCACTAATAAGGATTCCTTCTACTTCACCAGTGTATAGGTTAAAAACCGGTGAGCCGGAGTTTCCTCCAAAGGAATCGAGATTAGTCTTATATGCATTGGGTTTATTTTCAAGTATTTGAGCATCCGCTGATATTTTTGTTGGTAGTCCATTTGGGTGCCCTATAATGGCCAATTCTGTTCCCACACTGGCCTCTCCATAACTTCTAAATTTAAGGGGGTCGGCAATGGTAACTGCTCTATCTAGTCGAACTAGGGCGAAGTCACTTTTATTAATTCTATCTTCTTTCCATTCAAGAACTTCTTTCGTGTGATAGACAAATTCTGCTTTAAAAGTCGGCAGAGAATCAGTTGCTCTAGATTGGTCATAACCAAAAATCCAGGCCCTATTATGATAGTTGGTTTTGTTTACACAATGGCCTGCGGTAACTAATAAGTCTGGTGCTACTAAAAAACCAGTACAAACTGGAAGAGAGAATTGTTTAGAAAATCTTTCATCTTCGCACAGAGTTCTTACTTCTTTGAAGGTTTTGAGCATCTTTTTTGCTGTGACTGAGCCATCAGGAAAAGCAGTTACGTGTTTCCCGATTTGCACCATACCAGCTGTAGACTTTGAAAATTCTAAAAGCATTTTTGCTTCATCATATAAAATATTGTTATTTTTAAGTATTTCTTCAATCGATGCGTCTGCTCTATTATCTGCAGTTTCACCTTCACCATAAATCACCCCAGAACCAACCGACTGCAAGGTGCCAGATTCGGGGTTACCGCAAGATGTAAGAAAGAGAACTGTGATAAGACTGATTAAAATACTCATGTAACGAATATATAGTATTATCGTGGTGTTTCAAGTGCCCTACATGGTCTAAGTGTTCATAAACACGTAAATGTAAGAATCTTTTAGTTTTTAACATTTTGTAAGATCTTTAGATGCCTGAAATCACGTGATGTGTGAAATATTCACAAAATCTTCCCATAATTTCAAATGTCAGCTAAACTCCTAGATTCTTATGGATAGAAAACTTTTTGGAACAGATGGAATTAGGGGAAAAGCAAATGAATTCCCCATGACTTGTGAAGTGGCCACCGCTCTTGGGCGGGCCGTGACTCATTATTTTCAAAAACATAAATCAGTTCGTAAGAGACCCATCATAATAGTTGGAAAAGATACTCGCTTAAGTTGTTATATGCTTGAACAGGCCTTTGCAGCTGGAGTTTGCTCACAAGGGGGAGAAGTGATTCTCACCGGCCCTCTACCAACACCGGCGGTTGCTTTTGTAACCAAATCTATGCGGGCGGATGCAGGAGTTATGATTTCTGCCTCCCATAACAAATTTACCGATAATGGAATTAAGATATTTGATTCTAAGGGAAATAAACTTCCTGATTCTGTCGAAGCTGAACTTGAAAATCTAATAAATAAACCTGAGCTGCTACCAGCAAAACATGGTGGTGACTTAGGTAGGGCCGAAAGACTTAAAGAAGTTTTTGGTCGCTATGTAGTTCATTCCAAATCAGCTTTTCCAAGTATTTATGATCTAGAAGGACTTCGTATAGTTCTAGATTGTGCTAATGGTGCCGGCTATAAAGTAGCGCCCATGATTTTTAATGAGTTAGGTGCTGAAACAATTTCTTTAGGTGTCACACCTAACGGAAAAAATATAAACTTTGAATGTGGATCCCTCTATCCTCAGCATGCAATATCTCAAGTAGAAAAATATCGAGCGGATCTTGGGATTTGCCTCGACGGTGATGCTGATCGAGTGCTGATTATCGATGAAAAAGGTAAAGTCATTCATGGAGATCGCTTGATTGGCCTTTACGCCAAATTATTTTTAGATCAAGGGATTTTAAAACCAGGTGATGAGGTTGTTGGTACGGTTATGAGTAACTTAGGCCTTGAAGTTTATTTAAAATCCTTGGGACTTAAATTTCATCGAACCCAAGTGGGAGATAGGTACATTATTGAACAAATGGGCAAAGTTAATTCTCTTTTAGGGGGAGAGCCTTCAGGACATATTATATTTAAACAGTATGCCACTACCGGGGATGGTATTTTATCTGCCTTAAAGGCCATTGAGGCAATGAGGTTTTATAACAAAACTTTACGAGCTCTCACCAAAGATATTCCTCTTTATCCCCAACAACTAAAAAATGTTGCTATCTCTAAAAAAGAACCCTTTAAAAATATTCCATCAGTTCAAAAGGCCTTAAAGGAAGTTGAAAAAGATCTAGGCGATAAGGGGAGAGTTCTTCTTCGGTATTCTGGGACTGAAAATCTGGCCCGAGTTATGGTTGAGGGAGAACAGGAAGAAGTAGTAAAAAAACACTGCGATCACCTGGCCCAAGAAGTGGCAAATTCTTTAAGTTAGCGCTAGCTTGGAACTAAAGTGTCTTAAAAAGGGTGGCTCTTCTACAATCTTTACTCCGCGGATCTTGTCCTTTTTTGCATGAACTCTTTCAAAAACTTCAATGACAAAATCAATATGGCTTTGAGTGTACACCCTTCGAGGAATGGCCAGTCTTAAAAGTTCCATGGAAGAAGCAATGAAATTTCCTGCATCATCATTTTTTCCAAACATAAATGAGCCGATTTCAACAGAGCGAATTCCCCCCTCTAAATAAAGTTCACAGGCCAAGGCCTGACCTGGAAACTGCTCGGGTGGAATATGTGAAAGATAACTTTTGGCATCCACATAAACGGCATGGCCGCCGATGGGAGTTAAAAGTGGAATGCCGATTTCTAGAAGTTTTTGCCCAAGATAGTTAGTGGATTTGATACGATACTCAAGATAATCCTCCTCCACTACTTCGCGAAGTCCCTGGGCCATGGCCGCAAGATCTCTTCCGGCAAGCCCTCCATAAGTAGGGTAACCTTCAGTTAATATTTCTAGATTTTGAATTTTTCCTGCAAGTTCGTCATTATTAACGGCCAGTAGACCACCAATATTTACGATGGCATCTTTTTTAGCACTAAAGGTGAAACCATCAGCGTATGAGAAGATTTCTTGGCATATTTCTTTTACGCTTCGGTCGCTTTGTCCTGGTTCACGTATTTTAATAAAGTAGGCATTTTCGGCAAATCTACAGGCATCAAGAAAAAAGGGAATTTTAAATTTTTCACAAAGCTCTTTAGTTTCTTTTATATTTTTCAGCGATACCGGCTGACCACCACCTGAGTTATTAGTGATGGTTAAAAGACAAAGGGGAATATTATTTTTTCCCTCATTTTCTTTAAAAAGTTTTTCCAGCTTAACCAGGTCCATATTTCCTTTAAAAGGATGATCGGACTGAGGATCTTTTCCCTCTTCAATTACTAAATCAAGTGCTTCAGCTTTGGTATATTCAATATTGGCCCTAGTCGTATCAAAGTGGGTATTATTGGGAATAATAGTTTCCGGGCCACCTACAATTTGAAAAAGAATTCGTTCACTGGCCCTTCCTTGATGGGTCGGAAAGATATGTTTTATTCCAGTTAAATCTTTAACAACTTCTTCAAGTTCATAATAAGACTCACAACCGGCGTAGGACTCATCTCCTTCGATCATTTTTGCCCACTGACGGGCGGACATGGCACCAGTTCCTGAATCGGTTAATAAATCGATGAGAATATCTTTTGCTTTGATTAAAAAGAGATTGTAATGGGCCTTTTCTAAAATTTCCTTTCGATCTTTAGGGGTGGTCATTCTAAGAGGTTCCACCATCTTAATGCGAAAAGGTTCAATAATTGTCTTAAAATTCACTACTAACCTTTATCTTCAGGATCTATAATATCTGTCAGACGAAGGCCGTACTTTTCATTTAAGACAACCACTTCACCTTTAGCGGCCAATCGATGTCCAATAAAAAATTCAAGCGGCTCTCCGGCCAATTTATCAATGCCAATGATGGATCCCTTTTCAAGTTTTAGGATATCCTCCATTTTCAGCTGACATTGCCCTAATTGGACGGAAATTCGAAGGGGCACATCGTCAAGATCATCCATCGAGACGATACCCTGTTGGTTTTCATCATCTTCCCCAAAAATCATAGTTTCTTCTTCCGGGGACTCTTTTAATGTTTTTTCTTTTTCTAAATCTTCCACTATTTTAGGTTATCTTCTATAAGAAAATTTTCAAGTTTTTTCTTTCTTACCTGACTGATTAAGTCCTCGAAGACTTCTATTTCTTTTAACCATCTACCAGGAATCGAGCTTATGCCATAATATGCGCCACACAAGGCCCCAGTTAAGGCGGTACAGGCGCGAGAATCATCACCTTTTCGAGCAATACTTATTAGCGCTTCCTCAAAACTTTCAGTTTTTAATAATGCCCAAAAGGCGGAAGTAAAAGTATCGAGGACATAGCAACTAGTTTCTAGATCAAACCAATTGAGGTCTGGAATTTTTAACAGAGCATCATAGACTAAAAGGTGAAGTTGCTTTGCTCTTTCAGTAGTCTTTTTTAATATTGCTTTTTTGTCCATTCCCTTTAAGGCCATTTGAAGTGCCATTAAAAATAGGAAATCGCAGATTTTACAAACTTCTCCCGTGTGAGTGAGCGAGGTTTGTAGGTATGAGGCCTTCTCTAGGTCCTTTTTAGCGTAAAAAAGGGCCAAGGGGGAGCATCTTAGGAGAGATCCATTGCCTCCGCTTACAAGGCCACATTCACGCGGATCAAGGCCTATTTTCATACTATAAAATGCACTTGATTCAGTATTACCTAGAGACTTAGGCCCACTGTCAAAAAAGGTGACAAATTCTTTGCCTAAATTTTTTACATCTAACCCATCACTTTTAATTAAGGATCTAAGTACACAAAGAGTAAGAGCGGTAATCTCACTGCCTGTGAAATCGTTGATATCTGATTGAAATTCTTCGGGAAGTTTGGGCCCACTTCCCTCCATCAGGCCACCTAAAAGATCACCTACATGAAGTCCAATTAGCATTCCTTGCGCTTTTTCCATAGAATCTTATGTTATAATATAGCTAATGGAAAAGACTAGCTATTACCAAAGGCAAAAGGCCTTGAATGAATGGATCTTAGAGGCCGTTATTCAAGGTATACCTGTCAGTCAAATCCAAAGAGTGGAAAGGGACTTCTATGAGCTTGATGAGAAGATCAGGCGCTGGGAAGAGGAGGCCGATTACTTTTTGGGTAAGGGTGAAATAGAAGAACAAAATTTAGCGCTAGATGAGGCCCATGAAATTCAAAATGAATTAGTCAACTCCCTCTTAATTTCTAAATTTGCCGCCTAAGAATTTTTTCCCTAAAGGTAAAGGGAGAGTTTATTTGGGGGGGAATCAGTATGTTTAAAACCTTTGCAGTCTTTTTTATCCACAATGTCCTTCAAAACCCCTTCCTTTAGGTGGGAGATGTAAAAGGATAAAATTTCACGTGAAATTTTTCTCGCCTTCCAATCCCTATTTCCCTACTCTTTTTCTAACTTCGGTAGCAAGAACCACGCGCACCCCGAAGTAAAGCTCAATTTGGTATGGGTTGCACTACGAAGTCCCGTAGGAAGCATAAAAACTTTAGGGCAATTTAAAATTAAATATTTCACCGCCGGGCGGGCGGGTAGTGCCTGTGGAGATGTCGACGTTGGTCGAATCTGTGAAGCAGGAACCACCAACTATGCATTTGCGTAGAAGG
>QNFX01000041.1 GCA_003650125.1 Campylobacterota bacterium | reverse complement strand
TGTGACCAACTGTCAGGCATTAATGCTTGGTAGAGGGCCTTTAAGAGATCCTTTTATTTTTTTAAAATCATTTGATAAAAACGATAAAATTGCTTTCTATCCCAAAGATTATTTAGAAGTAATTTTGACCCTTAAAAAACTACTCGAAGAATATCATCAGGCCGAATACGCAAAGACGGTATTAATTCAACTTAGAAAATTTATTCTCTGGTTTTCCTCTGGCTTTTCTGGTGCCTCTAAATTTAGAGAACTGCTTTTTAAAAGTGGTGATATTCAAGAAACCCTTAATCTTTGTGAAGATTTCTTTCTCTCTCTTGGTGACGTGCAAAAAAGAATTAATTTTGACTCCCCCTTTATGACCTCTGGACATGGCTAATCATTAACGATATACCCCTATAGGGTATAACTAAGGATTTAATCATGAATAAGACTATTAGTTTTCAAGTTGAGGGGATGAATTGCAACTCTTGCGTTTCAAAAATAGAAAATGTCCTCTCTAACCTTTCAAAAGATGTAAGTGTAAATCTAGAAGAAAAAAAAGTAACCGTTTCCTTTCTGTCCGAAGAGGCAACTCCCATGCAACTTAAAAAACAAATTGAACAAATTGGATTTAAAATATCCAAGATGACTTTATGAATAAATTAGATGTTAAAATAGGCGGAATGCATTGTGCTAGTTGCTCTAGCAGTATCGAAAATGATGTAAAAAAAATTCCCGGTGTTAAAATATCTTCAGTAAACTACGCCACGGAAAAAGGTCATTTCGAGTTTGATGACTCCCAAGCAGAGTCTCTAATTAAAGAAAAGATTGATGAGCTAGGTTATGAAATCCTCGACTCTTCTAAAGAAGAAACTGAAGAAAAAAACGGAAACTTTCAAAAATTCATAATTGCTCTGGTCCTCTCCGTCCTGATTTTTATTTTTGCCATGGGACCTTTAAAAAATCTCCCTTCCACCAAAATAAATTGGATCATACAATTCGCCCTAGCTCTACCGGTGTGGCTTATAATAGGAAATCATTTTATTAAGGCCGTCTTGGTTTTTTTAAGATCCGGCAAATCCAACATGAACACCCTGATAGGCCTTGGTACTTCGGCCGCTTTTCTTTATAGTTCCTTTATTACTTTTTTTCCTGGGACCTCAAGTGAGCTAGGTCTGCTACAAAAAGTTTACTTTGAGGCAGTAGGTTTTATTATCTCTTTTGTCTATTTGGGACAATATTTTGAAAATAAGGCCAAAAAAAAGGCCCGTGAATCTTTAAACTTACTTTTACAAAAGGGAGCAAAGAAGGCCTCAGTAATTAAAGATGGGGAAGAAGTAGAAATTCCCGTTGAGGAAGTTCACCTAAGAGATATTATAAGGGTTCGCCCTGGTGGAAAAATACCTGTCGATGGCATTGTAACAAAGGGTGTTTCTTCCGTTGATGAGTCCATGATTTCAGGTGAGTCCATTCCTGTGCTCAAAAAAGAATCAAGTGAAGTCTTTACCGGAACCATCAATGGAGAAAGTACTATCGAATTTATGGCCACTAAAGTTGGATCAGATACTTTTTTATCCCAAATTATTCAATACGTTGAAAAAGCACAAAGTCTAAAACCTCCCATTCAAAGGTATGCTGATAAAATTAGCAGTTATTTTGTTCCCATCGTAATTGCCATTGCCTTTTTCACCTTTCTTGCTTGGTACTTTTTTGGTGAAGGCCCAAAGTGGGGCTTTTCCATATCTAATATGATTGCCGTCCTTGTTATTGCTTGCCCTTGCGCCTTAGGCCTGGCCACGCCAACTGCCGTAGTCGTTTCTACCGGTCGTGCCGCCATGAAGGGAATATTAATTTCAGGTGGGGATGTCATTGAAAAAGGTGACAAGATTGATACTATTATCTTTGATAAGACTGGAACTTTAACCGTCGGCCGCCCGCAAGTTGAAAAAATTAACTATCTAAAGGAAGTAGACAAAAATATCTTTCTAAAAGAAATTGGCTCCATTGAACATTACTCCGAGCATCCAATCTCCAAAGCAATAGTTGATTATGTAAGGAATAAAAGTATTTCCTTTATTGATCCTGACACCTTTGAAATTATTTCAGGCAAAGGTCTCGTAGCTCAAATTTCCGGCAAAGAATATATTGTCGGAAATAAAGCTCTGCTAGAAGAAAATAACATTAAAGTAACTGGGAAAAGTACAGACATTGGTACTGAAGTTTGGGTAAGCATCAATAAAGAATTAGTCGCACAGATTATTCTTAACGATTCCATTAAAGATCAAGCCCCAGAGGTAATAGCGGCGCTAAAAAAAGAAAATATCGAAACCTGGCTTATCAGTGGAGATAACAAAAAAGTTACTGAAAAAGTTGCCAAGACTCTTTCTATTGATCATTTTGTGGCAAATGCACTTCCTACTGATAAAGCAAAATACGTAGAAGATTTACAGAAAAAAGGCAGAAAAGTTGCCATGCTTGGAGATGGTATAAATGATGCTCCCGCATTGGCCGTTGCTGATTTATCCATGGCCATGGGAACGGGAACAGATATAGCTATAAGTACCGCAGATGTAACCTTAATTAATGGAGATATTTCTAAGGCACTAGAGTTTATCTTGTTATCTGAAGGCACCATGAAAATTATTAGGCAAAATTTGTTTTTGTCACTTATTTACAATGTGCTATGCATCCCCTTGGCGGCCGGTTTATTTTACCCTTTTACCGGTTGGATGTTTCCACCGGCACTTGCCTCACTGGCCATGGGACTTAGTAGTATTTCAGTAGTTACCAATAGTTTAAGAATAAGGAATTTAATTGAAGTCAGCAGATCATAAAGGGCAGTTAAACAGACTTAAAAGAGTCGAAGGACAAGTTCGTGGCATCACCAAGATGGTGGAAGAGGGAAAGTATTGTGTGGATATCCTTACTCAATTAAAAGCAACAAGATCTGCCATTAAATCCTTAGAGCTTAAAATTCTAGAAAACCATTTAGGCCATTGTGTCCATCAGGCCATTAGTAGTGGTTCAAAAAGAGCTACCAATATAAAATTACAAGAAATTCTTGAACTCTTAAAAAAAGCTTCACCCTAATAGACTTCTATGGCCAATTTCTTTTATTACAGGTCATGTCAAGGGTGATTGACGCCTAGAAAAAAGAAATAATCTCTTATGAACCTTCCAAATTCAAAAGTAATTATTGCCACCAAACTTGAACCTATAAGCCAGATCAAAGACAAATCAAGATATATTTCCGCGCCAGCAAAAATAAATATTAGGATACATAATCCACTTAAGGCCGTTGAATAAAGAAATTTAGATTTTTTTATTACCGCAATTTCTCCTCTCTCTAAAATAAAATTAGCGACAAAAAGTCCACTTCCAAGAAAAATTCCACCACAAACTGCCGTACAGCCATACATTCCAAGATGCCTATGGAAAAAATGAAACACCTCATAACTTCCAGTTAAAGAAAAGTTGAATTGAGGACAAAAAAGCAGCACTAAGGTCCCCACAAAGG
Organism: Campylobacterota bacterium; assembly: GCA_003650125.1. Taxonomy (GTDB): domain Bacteria; phylum Bdellovibrionota; class Bacteriovoracia; order Bacteriovoracales; family Bacteriovoracaceae; genus SMWT01. Next base: position 18,525 of record QNFX01000041.1, on the reverse strand, counting down.
CCTGTATTAAAAATAATTTTCCAAATATTTTTTTATGATTTGGTATCAGTTCTTTTTTTACAAATTGTAATATAGTTTTATCTAATTTCCTGGAAGGTCTAAAATCAGATTTTTCGAAAAAATCTAATAACTCATTTTTTTTGTCCATTTATTTATCCTCCCAATTTTTTCTTAGTTTTAATAGCCCTCTACTTACGATCTTTCGAGCGTATGCCTCTTTTACCTCAAGAATCCTCGATATCGTTTCATAGTCCTCTTCCTGAAAAAACTTTAGTACTAAGGCCTTCTTTTCTTTTTTATCTAAATTTGATTTTTCAATAATATCTAAACCCTCAAATGAGGTCTTATCCAACTCTCCTATCTCAAAATTATCTTCAAATCTAGTTTGGATTATTTTTTTCTTCTTTAGAAAATCAATCACCTCATTTTTGGAAAGTGTATAAATCCATTGTAGAAATAAATACTTCGGGTCAAATTTCGCCCTAGAGCGATGAAGCTTTAGGAATATGTTTTGAAAGATCTCTTCTGCTGAATTTGCGTCATTTATTCTTCTTTTTACGTAGGAATAAATTTTGTTTTTATGCCTCAAGTATAAAACCTCGAAAGCGAAGTACTCCCCCTCCATATACTTAATCATTAAAGCCTCATCGCTTAAATTTTCAAAAGGATTCAAAGTTCCCTACCTTTATTACGAGAAATTCTCATTTTTGTGACACTTTTTTATATTCTAACTCACTAAAATTACAATAGAATAGATAAAAACATAAGGCATTTGTCACAAAATCAAGGCCTTATCGTAATTCTAAGTATGGAGTGATCGTGAAGTATTACCTTTTATTATTATTCATTTTAAGTAGATCAGTGTCTGCCGTAACCTTTAAGCAGGCAGTTAAGCTCATTGAAAATCATGAGAGCGTTAAGTTACTTATTAACACTTCAAATATCTTATATGAAGAGGCCAGAGTAAAGGGGGCCTGGGGGGATTTAAATTTTAAGGTTAATGCCAAGAATTTTCCAGTAAAGACCCTTTCATTTAATGAATCTCCTATGACCGGAGTTGAGCTATCTCTAGCTCAAAAGTTCCCTCTGTCTAAAAAACTTTCCAACTTTAAAGATGCATACATTGCAAAGTCCAACTCAAAAAAAATCTCTTCTAAACAACAGCAAAGATCTCTTAAGAAAATTCTCTGGCAACTCTCAATTTCCAAAGAAAAAATCAACCTAGACCTTATCACATATCGAAAAAACTTAAATTGGCTCAAAAGAATGCTAAAAATTTCCAAAAACCTTTATTCCAATGGAAAGATTCCCCAATCTGCTCTTTTAGATATTCAAATTAGAATTTCAGAAGTGGAAACAAAGTTTAGTAATCTTAGGTTTGAATTAAAAGAAATTGATAAAAAACTTTCCTATATTCTAGATGGCAAGGAACTTTCTCTCGATCTTAGGTCCATTCCCTGGAAAGTCTTAACTTATAAAGGAAGCAATCCAAAATATGATTATGAAAAGAAATTTCATCAAAAGATTCTAGAAAGCAGAGACTTTGAAATGCGGGCATATGATTCCAATAGGATTCCCGACTTAACCTTTTCTTTTGGCTATACTTTTCGCTCCAAAAATTGGAAAGAAGGAGATTTTGTAAGTGCTTTCATCAATTTCCCTCTCCCAACAGGTTCCACGAGATCGGCCTCCTATAAAAAAGCTGTCTATGGCAAGTATGAGGCGAAAAATATTCTTAGGAATTATGAAATCAATAAAGAATCCAATTTGGGTTATTTAAGAGAGTCCATTAATAAATTAAAAGAAGAATTAAAAATATTAGAATCAAAAACGCTACAATTTGCCAGATCTCTTCGAAAAATCACCTCTACATCCTATGGGCTTGGTAACTCGACTTATATTGAATTATTAGATGCTGAAATAAAATTATTAAACATCTTACTGCGAGAAAATAAGCTAAACGCTCATTTAAAAAACTTAAGATTAGAAAGAAAGTTTGTCGCAGGAGGGAAACTCGATGAAAATATTTAGTCTTATCCTTCTTCTTTTAATTTTTGGTTGTACAAAGGAAAAAGATCATAATAACCATCAAGAGATTAAGCAACAACAGGTTTACTATACATGTGCCATGCACCCACAGATAAGATCAGATAAACCAGGTCGTTGTCCAATCTGTGAAATGATTCTTACTAAAGTTGAAATAGACCAGGAAGAAACTGAAACTAGCGAACATAAAATGTCTGAGCTTTGGCGATGTAAGGGTTTTCCGGACATTACCAGTGAACGCCCCATGGCCTGCCCCGTGGATGGAAGTCCCATGATCGAGATCACTCCAGAAATGGAAGCAGGGAAAGTTATCTCAAAGGTAAAACTTAGAAAGGCGCAACTTCATCATTTTAAACCTGATTTTTTTCCTGTGACAAATATGAAGATGTCAAAAAATATAAGGCTTCTGGGAGCAGTTTTTGAATCTGAAGAAAAAGAAAGCAAGATTCCTGCTCGTGTACCGGGAAGAGTAGAGAAGGTATATGTAAAAGTCACAGGGGCCTACATAAAAAAAGGGGATCCAGTACTTGAAATTTATAGCCCCCAACTTATTACCGGTGGAGAAGAATATTTACTTGCCCGAAAAAGTTATAATAAAACTAAAAATAAGGCCTTCAAAGACTTATATAAAGAAGCTAGGGAGAAATTAAGACTTTGGGGGGTTAAAGATTTTCAATTACAAAACTGGTATGAAAAAGGAAAAATCCCCCATTCTATTACCATCTACTCTCCGGCCACTGGTATTGTGCAGAAAAAAAATGCTGTAGTAGGAAAATATTTTAAGGAAGGACAAAACTTTTTTGAACTCTCCGATTTAACCACTGTATGGGTTGAGATGGATGTATATGAACAAGATTCAGGACTGGTAAAAATTGGGCAAGAAGTGGAACTTAAGTTTAGCGCTCTTCCAGGGCAAGTTCTAAAAGGAAAAATAGATTTTATTAATCCGGTCCTTGACCATCAATCGAGAACTTTAAAAGTGAGAACCTCGATTGAAAATTCCTATGGTAAACTTCGACCTGGAATGGTCGCAGAATCCACCTTAAAAACTGTTTTAGAAAGGAATCGATTAGTTATCCCAAGAACTGCCATTATCGATACAGGCAAAAGAAAAGTTATCTGGCAAAAAATAAGTGATACCACTTACCAAGCAAAAACGATCCATACTGGCTTTGAATCAGAAGGTTATGTTGAGGTTGTACAAGGGCTAAAAGAAGGTGACTTTGTGGTTATTGAAGGAAACTTTTTATTAGATGCTCAGTCCCAACTATTTGGGGGATATGAGGATTTCGGACATGGAAATCATTAGGAGATCAAGGTGATCCAAAAATTAATTGAATTTTCAATTAAAAATAGAGTCTTGGTAGTTTTATCATTTTTGATAATTGCTCTTCTTTCTATCTATAGTTTAAAAGAATCAAAAAAGGATGCCATCCCTGATATTGGAGAAAATCAACAAATAGTTTTTACTGATTGGCCTGGACGTTCCCCTAAAGATATTGAAGAACAAGTCACTTATCCCTTATCCATTCATCTTCAGGGCATCCCTGGTGTGAAAGATGTCCGAGCTACTTCGGCCTTTGGATTTTCAGTCATATACGTTATTTTTAAAGAAAAGATTGATTACTACTGGTCGAGATCCCGAATTTTAGAAAAGCTATCTAATGTTGGAGACCTTCTACCGGAGGGAGTCCTTCCAAGTTTAGGTCCAGATGCCACAGGTCTGGGACAAATATATTGGTACACCATAGAAAATGAAGAAGATGCCCTTCATCCTAAATCTCTGGCCGAGCTAAGATCAATTCAAGATTTTTTTGTTAAATATCACTTACAAGGAGTTGATGGGGTAAGCGAAGTCTCTAGTATTGGTGGTTTCGTAAAAGAATATCAAATTGATGTAGACCCAAGAAAACTTTTTGCCTTTGATGTTCACTTTTCTAAACTCATAAAGGCCATTAAAAATTCCAATTTAGATGTTGGGGCAGAAGTTATCGAAGAAGGTGACCGGGAAATGATTGTCCGAGGTCTTGGTTTTTTCAAAAAAATCTCTGATATTGAAAATGTAGTCATTGCCATTAAAAATAACACACCCATTCGGGTAAAAGATGTGGGTACCGTAGGCATAGGCCCTGCCTTTAGAAGAGGGTTGCTTGATAAAAATGGCCATGAGGTTGTAGGTGGTATTGTTACCATGCGCTTTGGTGAAAACCCCAAAGATGTAATCGAAAATGTAAAAGTTGGCCTTGAAGAACTCAAAAGTGGACTCCCAAAAAGCGTTAAGATCGTTCCATTTTATGATCGGTCAGAATTAATTGATAGGACACTTAACACTGTCTATACCGCCCTTTCCGAAGAAGTTATAATTACTGTTTTAGTCATTATGGCCTTTTTACTGCATTGGCAGTCAGGCTTCCTCGTATCTTTAACTCTTCCCTTTGGAGTTGGCATAAGTTTTATCTTAATGAATCTTTTGGGTATCGATTCTAATATTATGAGCTTATCAGGTTTGGTTATTGCCATCGGTTCAATGGTAGATATGGGAATCATCATGACGGAAAATATTTATTCCCGTCTCGCAGATTTCCCCAACTCTCGAGGAAAAGAAAGAATTCAGCATATTATAGATGCTGCTAAAGAAGTAGGGCCTGCAATTTTAACTGCCGTAATGACTACAATCGTTACCTTTCTCCCAGTTTTTGCTCTAAGCGGGGCAGAGGGAAAGCTATTTATTCCCCTGGCCTGGGCCAAGACTCTGGCCATGTTTGGCTCGGTTTTAGTGGCCTTGATTTTAGTACCAGCACTATCTGTTTTTGTTTTAAAAGGTAAAATAAAACCCATCAAGAAAAACCCGATATCTAAATTGATCCTTAAGTTTTATAAACCAACCCTAAATTGGGTGCTAGATAATAGGAAAAAGTTTATTTTGGCACCGATGCTACTTTTATTAATTGGAGTAAGCGCCTTTTTTCAACTTGGTAAAGAATTTATGCCGGCCTTAAATGAAGGCGAGCTCCTCTATATGCCCGTTTCTGTTCCCTCTATAAGTATGTCTAAGGCCAAAGAGCTTTTGGCCTACACCGATAAAGTATTAAAAGATCATCCTTTAGTTGAAGATGCTTTTGGAAAACTGGGAAGGGCAGATACTCCTCTAGACCCCGCTCCGGTTGCCATGTTTGAAACTATTGTCAAACTAGTTGATGAGGATAAATGGCCCCCGGGAAAATCTATTTACGATATTATGAGCGAGCTGGATGGACAGCTTCAGGTGCCAGGTCTGGTAAACTCTTGGAGCTTTCCAATTCAAACAAGACTCGCCATGCTCTCCACCGGGATAAAAACTCAAGTGGGAATTAAAATATTTGGCCCAGATTTAAATATTCTTCAAAAGTTATCTCGAGAAATTGGCAGAGAAGTCGAAAAAGTTAGTGGCTCCTATGGAGTCTATTCAGAACAGATTACCGGAAAACCCTATATTGAGTTTGAACTAGATCGGATAGCAGCATCGAGATTTGGCATAAATACGGGGTCTATAAATAAAATTATCCAAACGGCGGTTGGTGGGATGCCTATTGGTCAATTTTATGAAGGACGCGAGCGCTATCCCATTAGAGTTCGCTATAAAAAAGAGTTTCGGGATAGAATTGATGAGTTAAGAAAAGTTTTAGTTCCAAGTCCTCTGGGACAACACATTCCCCTTGAACAACTGGCCACCATTAAAATTGTTGAAGGGCCATCTGCCATTCAATCGGAAAATGGCATACTCCGATCTTTAGTGCTTTTAAATGTTGAAGGTCGAGATCTCATCGGTTTTGTTGAAGAGGCCAAGAAGCATATTGAAAACAAGGTAAACTTACCTCCTGGATACTCTCTTAAATGGGCCGGCCAATATGAAAATCAAATAAGGGCCAACAAAAGACTCTCCATGATTATCCCCCTTGCCTTGCTCATAAATTTAATCATCATCTTTTTAGGAATTAAAAGCCTAAGAAATAGCGCCATCATATTTAGTGCCATCCCTATTGCCATGGCGGGAGGACTAATTCTTTTATGGATCGGCGGCCTAAATACTTCAGTGGCCGTTTGGGTCGGCTTTATCGCCCTTTTTGGGATCGCCGTTGATGATGGGGTGGTCATGATGACCTATATTCAAAAGGCCTTAAAGGAGCAAAAACCTAATGATTGGGAGAAACTAAAAAATTGTATTAGTGAAGCAGGGTGCAGAAGAATTAGGCCCTTAGTAATGACAACAACAACAACTATATTTGCTCTACTACCTGTGTTATGGTCCACTACCACTGGAAGTGAAGTCATGAGGCCCATGGCCATTCCTGTTATTGGTGGAATGCTCGTGGAACTTATTACTTTTTTTGTGGTTCCGGTGACTTTCAGTTATTTTGAAGAGCGTAAAATTAAAGGAGAAAAATATGCTTAAATTGATTCTTTCACTGGTTTTAATTTCAAATATTGCCTTTGCTGCCACTGACAGAGAAAAACTTCCAGAACAGACCAAAATGGAAATCATCAATGTTTTAAAGGTGAATGAAGGGCTCCATACTTCATTTTTTAAATATAATGCAAAGGACGTGGAAAAAAATGCCAAGGACTTAATTCAGGCCATGGATAAGATTAATGATCCACAAATTAAAAAACTTTTAAACTATTCCAAGTCTCAAATTGGCCAAATAAATCCCACAAAAACGCGGAAAAATAATAATCAGCTATATAACATGGTTTCTATGGCGCTCACTCACTTAATAAATAAGTATGATCTAGGAAGTGGTTATAATGTTTACCATTGCCCAATGGTTAAGATGAAATGGGTGCAAAACTCAACGAAGATGAAAAAAGTGCACAACCCTTACGCCCCTAATATGCCTCATTGTGGTGAAAGGTTAACGGATTATTAGATATGAAACACGGATGGCAAACATTTCCTTATAAAATTAAAGTCAAAAAAGGACAGACTGTTGCCTTTTGCGCTTGTAATAAAACTGCAAGACCTCCTTATTGTGATGGTGCTCACGCCAAGGAGAATACTGGTAAGCACCCTTTTATAGTTACTTTTGAAGAAGATAAAACTATTAAGGCCTGCGGCTGTAGGCTTTCAAACAACAGACCATATTGTGATGGGACTCATAGCGATCTTCAAGAAATGCCTGAGTCCTAGTGGTTTTTACCTAGGGTAAATTTATAAATCAACATTCCGCCAAGCATTGAACCTACAAAAGTGAGCGTAATTGGGTTTAATAAAAAGATATTAGCAACTGCAGGGCCTGGGCAAATACCTGCGATCCCCCAACCCATTCCAAAAAGTACGGATCCTATTATTAGAGATTTATCCAACTTAGAATTAGTGGGAAGGTGTAGTTTTCCACCAGAGTAAGTTTTTTTTCTTTTTATAATCATATTGAAGAGACCAAGATTAACCATAACGGCCCCACCCATAACAAAAACAAGAGCGGGATTCCAGGTGCCAAAGATATCTAAAAATCCTATCACCACGTTGGGGTTAACCATGCCAGAGATGCCAAGGCCTAATGAAAAAATTATTCCTGAAAGTAGAGCTACTAATCCGTGCATAACATATTCCTTAAAATTGTTTCATGATAAATCTGGTAATGATCGCCACACCCATAAAAGTTAAAGTTACTACCAAGGATCTCTTAGAGAGTCTTGGTAGTCCGCAAACTCCATGTCCTGAAGTACAACCTCTACCAAGTCTCGTGCCAAAGCCCACCAGTAACCCCGCAACAATGGCCTTACCAAATCCAAAAGGTAGCTGGTAATCATAAAAGGTGGGATTAACAAAATTAAGCAGAACACTTCCTAAAATAAGTCCGGCAATAAAAAGGTAGCGCCAGTCATTGGCCCTAGTGATTTTAGTAAGACTCATTCCAATAAGCCCGCTAACTCCGGTAATTCTACCGTTGAAAAAAAGCATAATACTAGCAGCAAGCCCTATCAATATACCGCCTGCAAGGGGTGGCATAGAACTCATCAAATCCATTTATATCTCCTACTCCGTAATTGGTAATTTTAAATAGCTAACACCGTTATCTTCTGCCTCAGGTTTTTTACCCGCTAAAATATTAACTTGAATACTAGGAAGAAGAAGTCTTGGTTGTGCAAGTTTTTTATCTCTGGTAGTTCTAAAATTTATAAAATCTTCCTTTGAGGTGTTCGCTTTAAGTTGAATATTTTCTGTTTTTTCATCTACAATCGTGCTCATATACTTTAATCCTCGCCCTCCAGTCATATAATCATGACCTACAAAGACTTGGGTCTCATCAGGAAGAGTATAAAGTTTTTTAGTTACTGATTCATAAAGATCTTCTGCACTTCCTGCAGGAAAATCACATCGACCGGTTCCAAAGTCAGGCATAAAAATAGCATCTCCAACAAAAACCATGTCTTCTATTAAAAAAGAAAGACAGGCCGGTGTATGACCTGGAGTATTTAAGACCTTAATCTTAACCGATCCGGCCTGAAGCTCTTGATCATCCTCTAAAAGCATATCAAATTGGCTACCATCAGTTTTTAAATCCTTCAGGTTAAAAAATCCTTTAAATAACTCTTGAACCTTGGTGATATTTGCACCTATCCCGGTTTTCGCGTTAGGTATTTTTTCTTTTAATTTCTGGGAGCCTGTTAAATGATCAGCGTGGGCATGAGAGTCTAAAATATAGTGAATTTTAATATCTTCACTATTTATAAACTCCATCGCCTCATCCACAGATTTTGTAGTGATTTTTCCGGAGTTAGGATCATAATTAAGTACGGAATCAATAATCACGCCATCCTTAGTCTTAGAATCATATACAATGTAAGTCAGAGTAAAAGTGACAGAGTCAAAAAAAGTTTTTACTTCCATGAAAAGTCTCCAATTTATTTCTATTATATTTTATTTAAAACAATATGATATAGCAATGCCCCTATTTAGGGGCATTTTCTAAATATGTTTCTGATTCATTAAATTCGCTTTTGGTAGCGTTATCCAATGACTCCAAAGTCCGTTGATAGTTGTCATGATGTTCCTTTTCTACTTTGGCCAATCCACCAAAAATTTTACTCATTTTTTCAAAAGTTTTAGCATGTTCTTTGCATTCCTCAATGCCTCCTTCAAATTCTTTAATCAACCATTCTTCAACTGATTCTTCTTTTGCGGTCTTGGCAAATTGAGGATACATCTCGGTATACTCGTATTTCTCCCCTTCCACAGCAAGTTCTAGGCAGGCCTGAGTAGTCATTTTATTTATGGGGTAGAGATTTCTTAAGTGACCTTCAGCATGTTTGGTTTCATGAGAGGCAGTTTCTTCAAATAGTTTGGCCACTTCCTCGTCGCCATTTCTTCTCGCGATTTTGGCAAAGTACATATATTTTTGATACGCCATACTCTCTCCAGCGAAAGCAGATTCTAAGTTTTTCCAAGATTTAATTTCAGGTTTTTTATTCATTTTTTGCTCCTTTGACCCTAATATACTCCTATTCACTTCATTGACAAAATTAATAATATCTATTACAGTATTGATAAAATCTATGACTCTAACACAACTAGAATACATTGTGGCCTTAGCTAAGTATGCGAATTTTGGGGCAGCATCCAAGGCATCCTTTGTCACCCAACCCACTTTGAGCATTCAGGTGGCCAAGCTTGAGAATGAGCTTGAAGTGATTATCTTCGATCGAAGCAAAAAACCCCTTAAACCCACCGCCATAGGCGAGAAAATTATCGAACAAGCAAAAGTAGTCTTAAATGAGTCAAAGAGAATTGAGCAGATTCTTTTAGATACTAGGGATGTTTTAGAAGGTGAATTTAGGTTGGGAATTATTCCTTCCGTATCAGGAGGACTTCTCCCCCTGTTTTTAAGTTCCTTCATAGAAAAGTATCCCAAGGTAAAACTAGTTTTATCAGAACTACAAACGATGGATATGCTAAAAAAACTCGAAAATGAAGAAATCGATGCGGGAATCGCCTCAACTCCCCTTGGAGATTCCTCACTAATAGAAGAGTCGCTTTATTATGAACCATTCTATCTCTACTTAAATTCTGACCACCCTCTCTATCAAAAAGCAGAGATTTTTGAAAAAGATCTCTATGGAGAAGACCTTCTTCTTTTAAGTGAAGGACATTGTTTTAGAAATCAAGTTTCTCAAATCTGTAAACTGCGAAAATCTGAAGGAGTAGTATTTGAAAGTGGTAATTTCGGAACGCTTATCTCCTTGGTAGAGAAAAATCTAGGAATTACTCTGCTTCCCTACCTGACTACCGAACAAATAAAATCTAAAGATCAAAGAAATAGGATTAAAAAATTTGCTGGAAAGGTCCCATCCAGAGAAATAGGACTCGTCTATCGAAGAAAACACTTAAAACAAGGTATTTTAAAGGCATTAAAATCATCTATCCTAGAAACTCTTCCAGATATGCTTAAAGATTCTAACAAAAAAATGAAAAAGATCATCGATCCCAAAATCTCCTAACGATGGGGTTACGACCTCCCCCACTTAACTTTACGCTTATAGATTAAAGGACTTTGATTTTCTTTTTTAGAAGAGATTTTTATATCTTTTTTAAGAATATCTTGTTCAATCTCAGTCACCACTTGTCTCTGCTTATTGTGATGAAATATCGTTAACAAGGAGTCTCCTTTTTTAACCTTGTCGCCAACTTTTTTATGAAAATGAAAACCTACTCCATGGTCAATTTTATCACCTAAAAATTTCCGACCACCGCCAAGAGCAATTAAATGGAGACCTATGGCCCCAGCATTAATCGATTTAACAAACCCGGATTTTCGAGATTTTACAGTGGTATTAGTTTCTGCCATTTCAAACAACCTGTAATCATCTAAAAACTTGATATTCCCACCTTGAAATTTGACCATTTCACGAAACTTTTCTAAGGCCTTTCCTGAAGTGAGTGCTTTCAGGGCCTTTTTCCTTGCAAGCGTCATGTCTTTAGCTTTACCACCTAGATAAATCATTCCGGCCGCTAATTCTATAGATAAATCAGTCAAATCCTTTGGGCCATGTCCTTTTAGGGTTTCAATAGCTTCAAAAATCTCGAGTGAATGACCTACGTAATTTCCCAGAGGTTGTGACATATCAGAAATTACCGTCATAATATTTTTATTAAAGAGAATACCGATCTTTTCTAAACTCGATGCCAATTCTTTAGCACTTTTAAGATCAGGCATGAAAGCACCTGAACCATATTTTACATCCATCACATATCCACTGGCCCCTTCGGCCAGTTTTTTACTCATAATAGAGGCGGTAATAAGCGGAATAGATTCAATCGTTCCAGTAACATCTCTAAGTGAATAGATTAATCCATCAGCAGGTGCAATTTCTTTAGTCTGACCTATCAGGGCCAAATTATTCTTAAGCACTCCACTTTGAAATTTTTTTAAATTTAAATTTGTTTTAAATCCCTTAATAGATTCAATCTTATCGATCGTTCCCCCAGTATGCCCTAAGGCCCGGCCGGCAATCATTGGAACCTGTATGCCACATGCGGCAGCTATGGGCATGAGAACAAAAGAAGTTTTATCTCCTACACCACCGGTTGAGTGCTTATCGATTACTGATTTCTTTTTAAAGCTAAGATTTTTCCCCGAGTCCAGCATGGCCTTAGTAAAAAAAAATGTTTCCTGAGGGGTTAGACCTTTTAAGTATATGGCCATAAGTAGGGCGGCCATTTGACCTTCACCAATTTTTTTATTTAAAAAATTATTTAAAAAATACTCAATCTCAACTTGCGTAAGTTTTTTTCCATCTCTTTTTTTAGCTATTATTTCGTATGGTGTTTTCATTAAAAGTTTAAAACTGTTTGTCCTCTTAAAAATTTCCCTCGAATATCCGGTTCTTCATTAATCATCCAAACCATTCCTTGAACTCCCTCTTCTGGAGAGAGAGTGGCCTCCATTCCTCCAAGTTCAGTTCTCACCCAACCCGGACAGAAAGAATTTACAAACACCTTAGTATCTATAAGAGTAGAGTTTAAGTTTGCTGTCAAAGCATTTAATCCTGCTTTTGAAAGACGATAACCTGGTGACCCCGGGCCCATTTCAACAATCCCACCCATCCCGGAAGAAATATTTATTATATCTGCCCTGTCTTTTTTATTTAATAGAGGAAAAAAATATTTTATTACCCGATATGGCCCCATTAAATTTACGTCAATCGTTTTCAAAACTTCATCTGGTTCAGAAAGTAGAGGATTTTGGGGGTTTGCTTCATGCCAATCGCCGCTATCAAATCTTGCTCCAGCATTATTTATAATTACATCTAAAGGGCCAATTTTTTTTACTTCTTCCACTACCTTTTTAATTTCTTCAATATTGGTAACATCCATTTGCAAAGGGACAACCTCACCTGAGATTCCAAGAAGCTTTTTGTCCAACTTAGCTACGTCGCGGGAGGTCATTATTATTTTATGTCCACTTACCGCTAAAACTTTACTGAGAGCAAGGCCTATTCCCCTATTGGCCCCAGTTATAAGAATCGTTTTTTTTCGTTGCATAATTTCCCTTTATTCCTTAGCTTAAATTTAGTACAAAAATTGAGAGTTTGTAAGGGAGTAGATTATGAAAAAAGAAGAAATTAATTATGGAGACAACCTAATTGGTTATATGGCCCATGATGAGTCTAAAGAGGGAAAACTACCCGCCGTATTAATTGCTCCGGCCTGGGCAGGAAGAGACAAAATTCATATGAAGATGGCCGAATCCATTGCTGAGCTAGGCCTTGTAGGTTTTACCCTTGATATGTATGGAGATGCCAAAACGGGTAATTCTATTGAGGAAAATAATGAATTAATCACTCCTTTTATGCAAGACCGAGAACTTTTAAAAAATAGAATCTTATCCGCATTTGAAAAAGTAAAAACACTACCTAACGTCGATGAAAATAAAATTGCCGCTATTGGTTTTTGCTTCGGAGGACTTTGTGTTTTAGACCTCGCAAGAAGCGGGGCCGATTTAAAAGGTGTTATAAGTTTTCATGGATTACTTATGCCCCCAAATCTTCCAAAAAATAAAATTAGGGCAAAGGTTTTGGCCTGTCATGGAAATGATGACCCTATGGTAAATCATGAAGCAGTGATAGGATTAACCAAAGAGTTAACAGAAGCTGAAGCGGATTGGCAGATCCATATATATGGAAATACCAAACATGCCTTTACCAACCAGGATGCGAACTCACCTGAACTGGGAATCGTTTATAATGAGACTGCCAGAAAAAGATCGTTTCAATCAATGGAGAATTTTCTCTCTGAAATCTTTGCTTAGGAAGTAAACTATTAAAAATCTACCTTTTAAAATTGAACATATTGATCCTCTAGGCCAGGGCGTCTCAAAAATGGGAGATAAAGTATCTTTTGTCCCCAAAACTCTCCCTGGAGAAACTGGAGAGGCAGAACTTTTATCGGAAAAAAAAGGGGTTCGATTTTTAAGGTCTACCTCTCTGGAAAAGACTTCATCTGAAAGGATTGAAGCAGTTTGTCCTCATTTTAAGGAGTGCCCTTCTTGTCATTTCCTTCATACCAGTTATGAGAATGAACTTAAATTCAAAGCAGACAGCTTGAAACGAACTCTAAAAACAGAAAAAGAAATTATTGTTCACCCTGCGCCAGAGAGACTAGGTTATCGAAATCGAATTCAACTCCATTATAACAAAGTCACTCAAAAACTTGGATACCTGGATGCCTTAAAAAATACTATTATAGAAGTTCCAAATTGTATGATTGGTGCTGGCCCTATTTTGGATTATCTAAAAGATCTCTACCAAGAAAAAAAATGGTTTGATTTAGTTAAGCGCGAACCAAAAACTGGCCATATTGAAATTTCCTTCCATGAAGAGCTGATCTCTGTTCAGGTAAATAAAGCTTATGCACACGGTGGTTTCACCCAAGTCTATGAGGAGATGAATCAAAAACTCAAAACAATCTTACGAGATAAAATATCTGGAACCAAAATATTAGATTTATTTGGTGGTAATGGTAACTTAACCCAAGAACTAACAGATTGTGAGGTCTTGGTCGTAGATATTTCACCTGCTCCTAAAAATTTAAAAGATCACCAAAATTATTTTAGAATAAATTTAAAGAACAAGTTATTGCTAAAACAAGATAACTTTGATGTCGTAATCATTGATCCTCCTCGTGCCGGATTCAAAGATATTGATACCTTCTTTGAAACAGTTAAGTGTAATGACTTATTTTATGTAAGCTGTAACCCCTCCACCTTAAAAAGAGACCTAGTGAAATTGTCAAGAACATTCAACATCCAAGAAATACATTTACTTGACTTTTTCCCTTCAACATATCATTTCGAAACTCTAGTTCACCTCTCAAAACAATAACTTCCTGCTAATTATTTCCCTAAAATTAACGATAAGATACAGGTGAAAATAAAACTTGGATTAGCGTTTAGATTGTCTTTAATTTTTCTATTCGCCATATATATTCCACTTACTCTAATGAGTTATTTTTCTTTTGATGTAGTTAATATAATTCAAAAAGAATATGGACTTGGTCTCTACAGTCGCCTTGCTGATCTAAATAGTTCATTTTTAAAAGTTGAAACCAATCAATTTATAAACAAATTCAAAAGCCTACAAAATAGTATTAGGCTTAGTGCGATCATAGATATTTATGAAAAAAATGAAATGAGATCTGTTGCTGAGGCCCAGAAGAATAAAAGAATGCTAAAATGGACCAAACTTTATGAAAGTTTAATCAAAGAAGAAATGAAAAACTCTATTAGCATTCAAGGTTTTACTCTTATTACTCCTGAAGGTGAAGTACTCTTAAGTCTCGATAGAGATAATAAAAATAAGGATAATATTTTAAAAAAAGAATATTCGTTATTTGTTGCCTCGGAGTTAAAAAAGTATCAAGACATAAAAAGGAAAATTAAAGATTACAAGGGAATATATCACTCAAACCATGGACTTATTCTACCTTTTCAAGGAAAGATCAAGGATGGTCATCACTTCCTCTTTCAACAAATCGAGGGCCCCTATGATAAAAGCCGGAAATTCCTTGTCTCTTTTTATATAGGTCCTCAAATATCTGAATTATCTGAGTTACTCAAAAGAGAAAAGAAAAAAGGTGAAAGAGATTTTTACGCTTATAAAGAAATCAGCACTTCAAAAGGAATAGCTTATAAAACCTATGGCAAACAAGCAGAAGGTATTTCAAAAAAGATCCTAGGCCTTCCAAAAAATTTATTAACAAAAGACAAAGGAAGTCATGTTGATGGCCAGGGAAATATATATACCATTAGAAAAATTAACACCAATATTAGAAATGCTGAAAAAATTGTAATGATCAATTTCAATCCAGAAAAAATAATTAAATCACCTTTTGAAGACATTCGAAATATGAACATAAAAGTTTTGGCCATCTGTGGCCTCTTCATAATTCCCTTTATTTGGTTACTCTTTAAAGGACTTGAAAATAAGTTCAATGAAATTAGCTCGGAACTTGAAAAAACAAGTGAGCAAATTGATTATTCATCTAATGAAATTTCAAAGGCCAGTAGTGAGCTCAAACGAAGTAATAAAGATAGCATACATGTACTTATGGGTACCTCAACTTCCATGAATTCCCTAAATTCCCTAGTTGAACAAATTAAAGATGAAACCGCGACAGCAATGGATCTATCCAATCAAAGTGCAAGTGCTGCGGAAACAGGAAAAAAAGAATTAAAAGGTCTTTTAATTTCTATGGATGAGATAGTTCAGTCTTCGAGAAATATTGAAAAAATTATTAAAATTATCGAAGGATTTTCTTTTCAAACCAATATTCTATCTTTGAATGCATCAATTGAAGCGGCCAGGGCCGGCGAACATGGGAAAGGATTTGCTGTTGTGGCCGAATCTATTAGAGAACTTGCCGAAAAAAGTTCAAATTCTGCCTCAGATATTTCGAAGTTAATAGCTGATTCAATTGAAACGACTGAAATTGGCTCGGAAAAAGCATTAGAGAATCAAGTTCATTTCAACTATATTATCGAAAATATTAATAAATTAAATCTAATTATCAAGTCAATTTCTAAGTCCGTTGATATTGAATTTGACGAATTCTCTTCCTTAAACAAAGAACTCTCGGTCATTAATAAAAATATTGAATCTTTAAATCTAAAATCTGTTGATTATGGAAAAGTAAGCATTACTCTCACCAATCAAACTCATTCCTTAAAAAATCTTATTAATAAAATTAAAGACTTTATTAAGGGCGATACCAAGCATTCCTCATAAAACATTATATTTTCTATGAAGACTTCTACATTGCTTGCGCTGCGTGCCATGCTTACTTTCAAGTATATATAGACAGATTACGCTCTTTGTAAAAAAATCAAATTATGATTACAAAGATAAAATTTATTACATATTTGTTAATTTCTTTTTCCTCAACTTCTCTATGGAGTTGGTACTATCCTGAACATGCCATCATCGCTGATAAGGCACTAAAATTTCTTCCACCTCAAGTAGAAAAAGTTTTAAATAAAAAATACAAAAGCTTTGCTAGGTATAATCAAAAAAAAGGCTTCCAATTATGTGATGATCTCAACTCTCCCTTTTATGATGATACTAAAGAGAAACAGGCAAAATGTGTTCCTTATAGCTCTCTTGCCGCCATGGCCTCCGATCATTCAACTGATATAACCGAACTTAAAAGTTTTTTAAAACAAAGTAATAGCTCAGATTCAATTGCTCTTCAGCTAGTTAGAGGTTCCCAAGATCATTGGCAATTTGTTCTTGGAAGAATGGCCCAAGAGATGGAGAATGATAAAATCATATCTGACGGGGAGAGAAGAAACCTGCTCAGAAGATTAGATATTTTTTTAACATTAACAGATCCTGGATATTTAACTAGAGCTAAAGGTGGTGTAACTCACTTTTCTCCAGGAGATGATGATATTCGAAAAGTCTTAAATGAACTAGTCACTGTTGGAAGATCCGACAATGCCCTTAACCAGTTTATTATTCATCACCTTAGATCGCTCCAACATGCGGCCTTAGCACGAAAATCAAAAGATAAGCGAGATGAATATCTCTGGATTGCCTTCCTTGAGCATGCATTTGCCATGCACTTTTTCCAGGATGCCTTTGCCTCTGGGCACATTATTATGTTTGATCCTTATTTAACAGCTGAAAGCAGTTATTCCAGGCTTATGAGACATGACTATTTTAACCGAAATGGTATTTCAGTTACGAGAATGCTCACTCCTATTTCCTGTTCTTTTTCTCGTATGATGAAAAATGCTCAATATATTCCAAATTTTAGCGATATCTGCTGGACTACTTATGGGGATGCCTTTTTAGGAAAAGGGGATGGCATGGACCTTCAAAAGGCGGCAGAGGGAAATGCCATGGTTCAAGCGCAATTTGCTATGGCACTCTCACCTCAAAGTTTTAAAAAATATGGTGATATTGAATATTGTAGAAAAAATAAAAAGGCGACTAGTGATATTTTAGATCAAGTTAATGCTTTTCCCTATTGGATAACCCCTGTTGAAGCAAAAGGAAACAGAAGATGGACTTGTAGAGAACGAACTTTGGTAATTAATGGAGTGCTTACGGCCATAAATAATCTCACTAAAATAAAAAAAATAACGGCGATTAATTCTAACTCCAATGATCCAAATCCTAAAATTGTAGATAAAGAAACCCTGGGTAACCCGATTGATAAATGTGTGGCAACAGATCAGTGGAAAATTGATAAAAAAGTAATTAGGAAAACATCTCGGTATTGTCCCTCTGGAAAGGCCATCTATCTGGGCAATCCTGGTACCAGTCTAATAAGACCGTTCTTGGCCTCCTGGCCAATTTCTCAATCAGATAAAACTGGATTTTTTGGAAAAGATCCTTTTGAAACAGGTTTTAGTTGGCAACTAGGTCTTACCACTCCTTATATCTATCGTTTTGGTGATTTTAACAAATCCCAATTGGGTGCTAATTTTCAAGGTGGTGTCTCTTATAGGCTTCAGCACGTGCTGGCCTCTGACCCTAATTTTGGTGTGGCAGAGCTTTGGGCAGGGCTTTATAACTCTGGAGTTTTTACGGTTAAAAAGGCCATTCCAGTTTCGATGTTAACTGTGGACTTTAGAACGATGGTACCTACCATGGCCTTAACTGCCTTATTTAGAAAGCTGATTTACGCAATCTTTATTAAGGATCGTCCCAGTTATCAATCCTTGGTTTCCCAATTTGATATGAGTTTATTTGTTTTTTCTGGATTCAGATGGAATTATCAATTTGTAATATTGGATAATACTCGTCAAATAGGCGGTTGGGACATTGAGGTCATTAATCTTAGTTTTCCTTTAAATGACACTATCATGGGCGTTGAGAGGTTTTCTCGAATCCCCACCCAGCTTCGTCTTCGAATGGGCCGAGATACCTATCAAGATGCTTTTACCGTAGGGCTTGAATTCGCTTTTGGAGTCTCTAGGCCATTTTAATTTATGCTGA
>QNFX01000040.1 GCA_003650125.1 Campylobacterota bacterium | reverse complement strand
ATGAAAATTGGCAAGGCCCTGACTGAAAAGTTTTGTTTTCCATAATTTGGGAACAATAAAGTAGAGGATCCCGGAGATCATCATCAGGTTCCAACCAATGGTTCCAGAGTGAACATGTCCTACAATCCAGTCAGTATAATGTGCTAGCGCGTTTACTGATTTAATTGCTAGGAGCGGTCCTTCAAAAGTCGACATGCCATAAAAGGTAATCGAGAGCGCAAAAAACTTTAACATGGGCTCATCTCTAACTCGATCCCAAGCTCCTCTCATGGTCAAAAGACCGTTAATCATCCCCCCCCAACTCGGGGCCCAAAGGATAAGGGAAAAGGCCATTCCTAAAGTCTGTGCCCACTCCGGAAGTGCCGTGTAGAGCAGATGATGTGGCCCGGCCCAAATATAGATAAAAACCAGCGACCAAAAATGGATGATGGAAAGTCTATAACTGTAGACCGGTCGATTGATTGCTTTGGGAACAAAGTAATACATCAGACCGAGAAACGGAGTGGTGAGAAAAAAGGCCACAGCGTTGTGTCCGTACCACCACTGAATAAGCGCGTCTTGAGCTCCGGCCCATACGGGATAACTTTTCATCCAGCTGACGGGGATTTCGATCGAGTTGACGATGTGAAGAATTGCCACGGTAACGATGGTTGCAATATAAAACCACAAGGCCACATAGATATGACGTTCTCTTCTTCTAAAGAGAGTGCCAAAAAAGTTAACGGCAAAAACCACCCAGATAAGCGTAATACCAATATCAATAGGCCATTCAAGTTCAGCGTATTCTTTACCGTGAGAAAAACCCAGCGGCAGAGAGATTGCCGCGGCAAGAATAATGAGCTGCCAGCCCCAAAAATGAATCCTACTTAGGGTGTCGCTAAAGACTCTGGTTTTACACAGCCTTTCCGTTGAATAGTAGACTCCGGCAAAAATAGCGTTACCACAAAAAGCAAAAATCGCGGCATTGGTATGCAGCGGTCTAAGCCGTCCGAAGGTAAACCATTCGAGCCCGAAATTAAATTTCCAGCTGGCCAGTTGAAATGCAATAGTCACTCCTAAAAGGAGAGCTACCGCACCCCAGATCATGGTTGCATAGAGAAAAAGTTTGACCCCATGATCATCATAGGAAAACTCTTCCAT
Source organism: Campylobacterota bacterium (assembly GCA_003650125.1). Lineage (GTDB taxonomy): Bacteria > Bdellovibrionota > Bacteriovoracia > Bacteriovoracales > Bacteriovoracaceae > SMWT01. Next base: position 21,230 of record QNFX01000040.1, on the reverse strand, counting down.
TGCACCCGTTTCTTGAGTAGCAGAGTTCATAAATTCTTCCTTTTTTTATTTTCATATTCTTCATCAAATAACATTCTGTGTGCGGGAGTTGAGAGGTCATCGTACTGGCCTTTTTTAACGGACCAAATAAAAATCACTAAAAAGGTAATTCCCAATAAAAGTGAAAGCGGCAGTAAAATATAAATCACATTCATCTGGCCCTTCCTGTGCCCCAAATAGTGGAGAATAAAACTGTCAGTGAACTAAGCGGCATTAAAATTGCCGCCCAGAGGGGATTTAAGTGTCCGGTAATAGCGAGACCGGCGCCGATAAAATTATAAGAAATAGAAAAAATTAAATTTCGATGAATTACTTTTAAGGTTTTTCTCGCCTCGGTTAAAACCAGTGTCACCAGAGCAACTCCTGGTTTTGTCAGGTAGATATCTGCCGCTTTAAGGCTCACATCAATGGAGCCTTTAACCGCAATGCCAACTGATGCTTTAGAAAGAGCGAGAGCGTCGTTGGCCCCATCGCCGACCATGATGGCAGCTTTTTCTGTTACAATTTTATTTTTTTCTTCCGGTTTTTTTTCAAAGTAGCAGTGAGCACTAGATATCTCCAATTCTTTGGCGGTCTCAAGAACATTGGAGCGGGAGTCTCCAGATAAAAGATAAGGGCGTACTTTTAATTCCCTCATTTTTTCAATTGCCACTTTAGAATCCTTCCTTAAACTATCTTGCAGTTCCATCTCCAAGATAACTTCCCCATCTTCAAAGAGACCCAAAAAATTATTATGCCTTTTAATCTGGTATGATTTCCCGTCAATGATGCCAGTAACACCAAATCCTGGAATCTCTTTCCAATCGGTGATTTCAAGTTGCCTGGCATCTTTAAGATAATCCACCAGCGCCACACCAATTGGATGTATGGCATCTTTTTCTAAAGTGTAAACAATTGAGCTTAAGTTATCAAATGATCTTAAGGGTTTAAAAGAGACTACCTGAAATTTTCCATAGGTGAGAGTTCCAGTTTTATCCAAAAAAATCTTATTAGCTTTAGATAATTTTTCAATCACCTCTTCAGATCTTATGATCACTCCCTGACCGGCAAGTTTGCCAATAACTGAAGTCAGCGCAAGTGGAGTCGCTAGTGCCAAAGCACACGGGCAAGTAATAATGACTAAAGTTAAAGCGCGCAAAAAACCCTCGGTAAGATTTCCTGCAAACGCAAAGTATCCCATGATAGCTGCTGCTAATAACAAGACCACGATAACAAACCACTGGGCCCATTTATCGGCGAGTGTCACCATCGGCGCAGGCATTCTTCTAGCGAGATCAACTTCCTCGAGTATGCCTCCAAGCCTCGTTCCCCTACCGGTTTTTTCCACTCGAACTGTCACCTCTCCAGACATCACTTGAGTTCCCGAAAAAATAAGCGAACCGGTAAAAAGATTAATGGGAACCGATTCACCGGTTAAAAGAGAATTATTGACCAGCGCTGTACCAGCTAAGATCTCTCCATCGACTGGGACCATATCTCCTTTGGTGAGGATAATTACATCTTGTGGTTTTAAAAATTTGGCCAGAACTTCCTCTCCATTAGCTCGCTTAACAGAACCAAAACTATTGAAGTACTCCAAGTTGGAGGAATTCACGCCTTTTTGCCGAGCTTTTAAAAGTAGATACCTGCCGAGAAAAAGTAAAAATACCAAAGAGGCCATGGAATCAAAAAAGATAATGCCATTGCCCTTTAAAAGATTAATAAATCCCCCAATAGTTCCCGCGATTAGAGCGATGGAGATGGGTAGATCAATGGAGATAGTTTTTCTCTTTAAAGCAGAGAGCGCATTGGCATAAAAAGGCACCGCGCAATAAAGTATCACTGGCATTAGTAGGAAAAAACTAAGCCACTCAAACTGAGTTTTTAAAGTTCCCTCTGCCCCGGCGTAGATGGAGATAGATAAGAGCACTATATTTCCCATACATGCCATCGCCACACCCATGCGGATGAGCAGATCTCGCTCTTCTTTTTTCTTAAAGGCCTCTACTTCATCGTCTTGTTTTATGGCGTGGGGAAGATAACCCAAACGATTTAATTCCCCTGCTAAAACTGAGATGTCACAGCGAGGATGAAGCACAAACCTGGCCCGAGATGATTCCAGGTTTAAGCGCGAGGAGATAACCCCATCTACCAGCTCTGGAATTTTTTCGATCAGCCAGAGACAGGCGAGACAATGAATTCCTTCCAGGTAAAAATCCAGGATCATCTTTCCATCACTGGTAACTTTGGCGTATTCCCGAATGAAGTTTTCATCTCTCATATGTAAAAAATTTTCTTTGGCGGGATTGACGGGAATTTTCGCCACATCTGCAGCATTTTTAATATCGTAATATTGTTCGAGGTTGTTCGCTTTTAAAATGGCGTGAACTGTTTTACAGCCATTACAGCAAAAGGATAGCTCTTCACTGATGATGGGACTCATCGCTAATTCGCCGCAGTGATAGCAAGCTGTATCTACCTTTGACGCTACAATAGGTATTTGATTAGTTTCAATCATTAACTTCCTAATTTTGCTATAAAAAGAGTATAAGAAATATAGAGCAATTCCGAGAAAAATCACTGATATTGATCACTTTATAATTAAAAAAAAATAAACTTGAGTCGATAGGTGTAGTATCTAGATATACGCGCAAATAAAAAGAGTTTAATGAAAAAGCTGATAAAATTTTTTATTCAGGAGAATAAATTCACCATGATCGTCATGGCGTTTTTTATCATCTTTGGACTGCGAGGCCTTAGCAAACTAAACTCTGAATCCTTCCCATCGGTAAACCTTGGAACCGCTATTATCACGACTATCTATCCTGGAGCAGGGCCTAAAGAAGTCGAGGAAGAAGTCACCAAACCTATTGAAGATGAAATCAGAACCGTGCGCGGACTAAAAGATGTCAGGTCTGTCAGTCAATCAAGTCTTTCTAAATTTACCGTAAGAGTGGACATTGATAACTACGATGTAAAAGAAGTCATGGATGATCTGCAAAAAGCGGTGCAAAGAGTAGCTGATCTCCCCCCCGATATTTTAGAGATGCCAAGATTTCAAGAAATCAACTCAGAAGAGTTTCCCGCCATAGAAATTGCAGTGGTAGGTCCAAACGATCATCGCCAGCGGGACAAATTTGCGGAATTTTTAAAAGATCGTCTGGAAGATAATAAAAAAGTGCTAGGGGTTAGCTACTCAGGTTTTAGAGAGAGGGAATTTTCCGTAGGACTTTTTAAAGAAAAACTCGATTTTTACTATCTAGGAATCAGTGAAATAAGCAGAGTGCTGATGGCCCGAAATAGAAATATCCCTGCGGGAAATTTAAAAAAGAAAGACGAAACCCTGCTGGTTAAGCTTGATGGGAAGGTCTCTGATATCGACGAGTTAGAAAATATCTACGTGAGATCTAACTTCTCTGGCAAAAACACCCAACTTAAAGATATTGCAGATATTCATGATGGTATGGAAGACCCGGATGTTATCGCAAGACTTGATGGCAAACCCGCAACTCTTTTAATCGTCACCAAAAAATCAGGCGAAGATACCATACAACTAGTTGATGAAATTGCAGAGCAGTTAAAGACTATTGTGGTGCCCGCAGGCCTTAAAATTTCCGTCTATGCCAACGAGGCAAAAAAAGTAAAAAGAAGAATGGAAATTCTGAGCACCAATGCCTTTTTTGGCCTGATCCTCGTCATTATTTTCTTACTCTTATTTTTACCCGGAAAAGTTGGCATCATGGCGGCCATCTCTCTTCCTTTAAGTGTTCTGGCCACACTTGGCGTGATGCCAAGTATGGACATGAATATAAATACCATAACCGTTTTGGCGCTAGTTATTTCGCTGGGAATGATGGTTGATAACTCCGTGGTAATTGCTGAATACTTCACCCGCCTGCGACAAGAAGGAGTAGATCTTAAAGAGGCCGCTATCACCTCTGCGCACCAATTCTGGCTCCCTATTACTTGTACTGCCTTAACTACCATCGCGGGTTTTTTACCCATGCTGGTGACTAAAGGTACCATGGGACAATTTATTAGATACATTCCCATCATCGTGACTCTCGCACTAAGTATCAGCTTATTTGAAAGTTTTTTCATGCTTCCCGCACGACTTATGTTTGTGGGCAAACTTTCAAATAAAGAAAAAGATGAAGAAAAACACAAAACTCATTGGTTTGATAAGGTCACGGCAAAATTTGAAAAGTTAATGGATGTCCTAATCCATAAAAGATACTGGGTCATGTTGGGCTTTGGTTTTATTATTGGGGGATCTCTTTTCATGTTGATCTATGTGAATAAGTTCATTCTTTTTCCTGCCGATCAAACAGAACTTTATATCTCAAGGTTTGCGACCCAAGGAAGCTCCTCCGTTGAGGCCACAGATCGTGCTGCCAACCAGCTCTCCCACGAAGTAAAAAAACTACTGGGCGATGACGCTGAATTTATCGTGGCAAGATCTGGCGTGATAAATATAGGCCCGGGCGATCCTAAAAATAAAGATGGTTACAATGTAGGGATGCTTTCCATCCACATGACCAAAACGGCCTCCTTTAAACTCAACTATGTTGAAGTACTTAAAAAACTAAGAACAATAAAAACTCCATATCTAAGCAAGGTAAGCTTTGAGGCCAAGGTAAATGGGCCTCCCGTAGGTTCTGCTGTTTCTGCCACCTTTAGATCCAGCAATATTAAACAGCTTAATGCTCTGGTAAACGATCTTTATCAGGCCCTTGAAAAAAAGGAAGGTATCTTAAATCCTGAAATCGATGATGATATTGGCGAAGATGAAGTTTTAATCAAACTCAATTATGAAAAGATTGCCAGGTCTGGACTGGACGTAAACCTGGTAGGAAATGCTATTAAAACCGCCATTGAGGGAAACATCGTGGCGCAAATAAACCTCGATGATAAAAAGTTTAACCTAAAAGTTCAACTGGCAAATCCTGATAGAAAGTTTGTTAAAGATTTAGAAAAACTAAAAATCTTAAATAAGACCGGCTACCTTATTCCTCTTGCGGGACTGGCCAAACTGGAGCGGGCCCAAGGATCTGTTAAAATTAAACGCTTTGATTTTTTGCGGGCAAAAAACATCTCCGCTGATATCGACGAGGACAAAATAACTTCCGGTGCCGCCAATAATTTTCTACTTAAAAAATATGACGAGCTCCAAAAGAAATACCCCCAAGTGACCATTACTTTTGGTGGGGAAGCTGAGAGTACCAAGGAATCCGTAAGTTCTCTGGCCGAGGCAATGCTGCTAGCAATCCTGGCCATCTTTGGCATACTGGTCTTTCTCTTTAAGTCTTATCTCAAGCCTTTTATAATTATGAGTACTATTCCTTTGGGGCTTTTAGGTTTTTCTGTCGCCTTCTTTTTACATGGCAGGCCGGTAAGTTTTTTAAGTGTTATCGGCATCATTGGTTTGGCGGGAATCATTGTTAACTCAGGAATTGTGCTAATAAGTTTTATCGATGAGATGAGAAAAAGAGATACTCACTCACTTCATGAAATCCTAGTCAAGGCATCTTCTCTTCGGCTTCGGGCGGTTATTGTAACTTCACTTACCACCATTTCAGGTTTGTTACCTACAGCTTACGGGCTTGGTGGGGTGGACCAAATGCTCATCCCTATAACTCTCGCCATGGCGTGGGGACTAACTAGCGGAACCATCCTCACTTTAGTCTGGGTGCCGTGCGCTTATGCCATTATTGAAGATTTTGGAAAAGTTAAACGGAAAAAATCTTAAAACTTTTTTTGAGTAATTAACATACTCATCACCAAACTTTGCTACCATTAACTTTTCTTCATATCTTATATTTAAATGCCATATGGGAAATTGAAGTACGGCCCAAATAATATAGATCCAGTTATTTAAATAAAACGCTAACCCAAAATTGAAAAAAGATAAAAAGGCGCCATAAAGTGGATGGCGAAAATAAGCAAAAGCTCCCGTGGTCACTAGATACTCTCCCCGAAATTTTGGGGGTAGAGACTTAAGACTCCACAAAATAACTACATTGGTTATAACTATGGAGATGATTAAAACAATAAGTCTTATGGAGTCGTTATCCACGATGGAGGGAAGAGCTAACGCATCTTTTTTCCACAGGGCCAACAAAAGCAAAAACAAACTTATAAAAAGTCCTCTCGGCCCTGCTCCAAAGATTTTTTGATATCTATTCATAATTTATGTAATTTCAGTAAGTTGGACTAAAACCACCGTTAGCTAAAAAACCTAACTAACGAGATAATCGATTTATGTTAGTTAACTCCTTGCAACTCTCTCAAACATTAGTTATTTTAAAGTAACTAACAAAAAATGGCAAATTCATTAGTTACTTGGGAGAAGGACATATGGATAAAAAAAAACGTATAGGTCGATATGAAAAAGGCCTTGGTGGATCATTTAAAACCTATATTCCAAGTCCCCTGCCTCCGATCCCTCCATTAGATTTATCTGACTTATATCCCTTACTTGATAGGGCCTCTTCTGCCTTGGGGCGTTTAGATGGGATGAGTATGGTATTACCTGATCCATCATTAATTTTGTATATGTACGTTCGAAAGGAGGCAGTTCTCTCTTCCCAGATTGAAGGGACCCAATCTTCTCTTTCCGACTTACTGTTATTTGAAACTGAAGAGGCCCCTGGGGTCCCAATTGACGATGTCACAGAAGTTTCCTGTTATGTTTCTGCCATGAATCATGGATTAAAACGTCTAGAAAAACTCCCTTTATCCTTGCGGCTAATTCGTGAAATTCACGCCAAATTAATGAATAATTCTCGTGGTGGGAATAAAAATCCCGGGGAGTTTCGTAAAACTCAGAACTGGATTGGTGGAAGCAGTCCAGAATATGCTCGCTTTGTTCCTCCTCCTCCTAATGTTCTAATGGAATGTTTAGATAATTTAGAAAAATTTCTCTATGATGAAAAAACTAAATTACCGGCCCTAATAAAAGCTGCCCTAATACATGTACAATTTGAAACCATTCATCCATTTTTAGATGGAAATGGTCGTTTAGGACGATTGCTGATTACCTTTGTGCTTTGTAATGAAGGACTTCTTAAACAACCGCTTCTTTATCTAAGTTTATATTTCAAGGCCAACCGCCAAAATTATTATGATTATCTCCAATTGGTTAGAGAAACTGGAGATTGGGAAGCATGGATAAAATTTTTTCTTAATGGTGTAACTGAAACTGCCAACCAGGCCACAGAAACGGCGCAAAATATTATGGATCTATTTAAAAAAGATCGCTCCAAAATTGAAATCTCAGGAAAATCTACTGCCACGGTTTTAACCATTCATTCCTATATGCAGGAACATCCCATTTCAAACACTACAAAAATTAAAGGTGCCTTTAATATTTCTTTGCCAACAATATTGCGAGGATTAAAAACTCTTGAAACTCTAGGGATTGTTAAAGAGATTACAGGAAAAGATCGACATAAAATTTTTGTATACCAAGATTTTCTTCAAATCCTAAACCAAGGAACTGATGCCATATCATATTAAGGAATTGGTTGCGGGGATAGGATTCGAACCTATGACCTTCGGGTTATGAGCCCGACGAGCTACCAGACTGCTCCACCCCGCGCTAATAGATGCCAAATACTAGACTACCTTCCTCAACTTGTCCAAAAAAATATTTTGCTCAAGTGAAAATCTCTAAAAATAATCAGTAGATGGGCGATATGAAGAGACTATGACACAAGACTCAAAAAATGACTTACTGCTAGAGTTCGATACCAATGACCTAAGTCCAGGACAAATCAGGCTTATTCGAAACTACTACTCCACCCTATTAGATATTCTAAAAACTGATCAGGAACAGGGATATTTTGAAGGAGCTGCAGATCTTCTGCGAATTACCGCTGCTTTGATAAAAGAAGCACCCTTTGCTGACCACTCTAAAAAATCACACCAAGCACTTGAATACGCCATGGAAACACTCCAAGAACGTATTCAAATAGCTAAAGTAGATTTCTACGATAATTGAGCTTTTTCTTTATAGGATTTCATCACATCTAAATAAGTTTCCTTACGGTATTTTACGTAAGACTCATCATTGGCCAGCTTCCGCTCGCCAAATTTTTTGGCCTTAATCAGGACGGATGGCCTAACGGATTCATAGCTTTTTAAAAGCTTTCTCTCTAGTTGCTGCCTGGTGAGATAAGTATAATTTCCCGGAGCAATGCCCTTAATATTTAAATTTCCAATAGCAACTCTTTTAAGCTTATCAACAGTTAGTCCCGCCGCCTCACAGATCTTTCTGATCTCACGGTTTTTGCCATCACCTAGCGTGAACTCAAGCCAAGTTTTGTTTTCTAACTGGCCGATAGGTCTCACCGAAAGAGGTTTTAAAAAGTCACCATCAACAGTAACTCCCTCTCTTAGCTTTCTTAAAATTTTGGGCGATACAAGTCCAAAAACTTTAACTTCATAAACTTTAGTCACCTGATTACTTGGATGCATGACCTTGTTGGCCAGCTCTCCATCGTTGGTTAAAAGCAACAGTCCCTCAGAGAGATAATCAAGTCTTCCCACCGGATAAACTCTCTCACTAACCTCGCGAATCAGCTCCATAACAGTATTTCTTCCCTCAGGATCAGATACTGTGGTGACAAAACCACGGGGCTTATTCATTAAAATATAAATTTTTGAAACACTACTTAAATCAAGGATGGAACCATCAACTTCTACGACGTCTTTAGCAGGGTTAACTTTAGTCCCTAAAATATTTGCGACTTCTCTATTTACAAGGACTCGACCTTCGACGATTAATTCTTCTGCTTTTCTTCTTGAGGTTACACCACAGTCAGCGATGTATTTTTGTAGTCTGATTTCCATTTGCACTCCTCGCCTCACGGCAGTTAGTAAAAATAGTTTTTATATGGCAGTGCGCGCTATGTCAAGAGCTGGGTTCATCATCGAGAAAATCAAGGTTCAATCCCAGTTCTGAGGCCTTATCCAGCGTATTTTGAGTGATTTCCTGAAGGTTATTTTCCTTTTCCAAAAGATCATCAAGCGGTTCTCCCGTCTCAAGATCCACCATCTCAAAAACATCATCTCCCAAAGGAGGATTATAAGGCCCTCCAGTTAGCTCTTTTAAAATCGAGGCCTCCACTTCAAATTCGTTGATCAGCTCACTTAAGACCGCCTCACGATTGGCCGCCACTATTTGATCCTTGATTAAATGCTCTTCCAAAATATCAAAGGCCGATTTGCCCTCTTCTTTAGCAAGCTTTTTCTTCTCTTCATCTTTTAAGTTTTTAGTAAAGGCCGTCTCGCTGGCGATGGATTTTATCTTTGAGGCCAGCTCATCTAGCTCTTCAATTTCATCATAGAAAAAGCTCTCAGATCCCTCAGTAACCAGCTCTTTAATATCAGAGATCTCACCCACTTCATTTTTATTTGCCAGCTCTTCTAGCTCACCTTCTGGAGGCAGCTCGGAAATATCGGCCAGATTAAAAACTTCCAGAAATTCTTTGGAAGTTCCATAAAGCACAGGTCTACCAAGTTCCTCTGATCTTCCCATCACTCTTACTAATCTTTTATCCATTAAAGCACGGACCAGATGAGAGCTATCAACGCCCCGAAGCTGGTCTATTTCAACTCTTGAAACGGGCTGTTTATAAGCAATTACTGCCAGCACTTCCAGCGCGGCAGGAGTTAAATGAAGGGCGTGAACTTTAAAAAGATCTTGAATATATTTAGCATAAGTGGCCTTGGTTCTAAACTGATAACCCTCAGCAACTTCTACCAGTCTGATACCGTGAAGTTTTTCTTCGTATCTTTTAATTAATTTTGCGAGCGACTCATGGATCACCCGCAGTGGCATATCCGCATCGATAACTGATCTAAGTCTTAAAAGAGAGACCGGTTTATCACTCATAAAAATGATAGTTTCAATGGCCCCACAAAGCGTTTCAGCGTCGAGTCCCGTTCTCGCTTTCCACAGTGAATCCTCTTGCTTGGAATCATCTAGATAGTCGAGTGTAAGGTGAAGGCCCTCGCTAGCGGCCTTGTTCTCTTCAGCAATTTTCTCGTTTAATTCTTTATTGTCCATAACAAATCCGTTTATTGCATCATTTTGGGTTCTTCGGCCAGAAAGTGAATCATATCTTTTGCCGTCTCTTCCCCTGCTGTAAAAAATTCTTCAATTCCATCTAAAGACTTCACCACCACCACATAAATTGGTGCCTTGGGTTCATTTTGAAACACCTCAATTCTCTTAAGTCGTGCCAGTTCTAAAATACAGATAAAAGTCACCACCATATTGATGGGACAATCACGATCTCCACCAGTCCTTAAAAGTACCTCAAATTCCACCTTCGCGTTGAGGGGAAGAATTGGTTTTATAGCTTTAAGTCTGTCGTCTAGGGATATCTTATCGCCTTCAATAATAGAAAATTTTCGATTGTTTCTTTTTATTAGATCCATCATGGAACCGGTGATCTCATCTACCTCTAAGGGAGTTAAGATGGAATCGATGATGGCCTTTTTATTAACTTTTGGTTTGGTAAAAATGATGTGATTGAGCTTTGGCAGATCCCATAATTTTTGCCCCAGCGCTTGAAACTTTTGTAGTTCTTCCAGTCTTCTAATCAGATCCGCTTTAGAAGTGATGCCTAGACCTTCATCAAAAACTTCAGGCAGATCGATGCTGGATTCTTCATCTAGTGCGGACTGGGATTTTAAGTATACAAGAGTAGCTAAAAGATAGAGATAATCTCCCGCCACATCAAAGTCCAAGTTTTTCATACCCTCTAAATAATCGAGGTATTGCTCACTAAGAGGGCCGATATCAAGACTGCGAATATCCATATCTTCTTTTTGAACTAAAAGAAGCAAGAGCCCTAAAGGCCCGTCAAATTGGTCGGTTTTAACTTGGATACTTGTATCAATCATTAGACTTAAAGCTTATAAAATTTTTATCACTATGCCATCATTTTAAAAAATAATCCGATGCTTCCTCTCGCTAAATAATAAGCAGGACTTAAAATGTAGCCTAATATCGGTGTGGTCCAAAGTATTAGTAGAAAAACAAAGCCATAGCGCTGGAGTTCTTCATATTTACGGGCCTGCTCATAGTTTAAAAAGCTGGTGAGCATTCTCGAACCATCAAGTGGAGGAAAGGGAATAAGGTTAAAAAAAGCGAGAATAAAATTAATATAGACCGCGGCCTCAAGCATGGAGATCATCGGAATATAGAGATAAAAATCCTGACCAACTTGGGTCAGAACTATGACATATAAAAGTGATGAGATGATACCGAGGATAACGTTTGCCAAAGGGCCGGCAAAAGAAATCCAAAACATTCCTTTTCTATACTCTTTTAAATTTCTGCCATCGATGGGCACCGGTTTGGCCCAACCAAACATCATCCCGCCAAAGGCCGCGCCTATTAGGGGGAAAACAACCGTTCCAAAGATGGTGGCATGGGCAACGGGATTTAGCGTCAGTCTGCCCTGCATTTTAGCGGTATTGTCACCAAACTTTAAGGCCGCCCAGGCGTGGGCGTATTCGTGGAGGACAATTCCAAGCAGAAGTCCGGGGGCCTGAATGCAAATGCGTAAAATAAAATTTTCCATAGCGATTATCTATCAAAATACCCTAATTGGGGCAAACATTAATGCCTAGCGCCTAAAATATTTCAAGACTTAAGCTATTATTAAGATATGTTGCATAAAAAAGTCCAAATTGTCATTATCGACTGCTCCCGCAAAGGCCCTAAGGCACTGCTTTTAAAAACTAATCAAAAAAGAGGTGAATTTTGGCAAAATGTGACCGGATCCGTAGAACCTGGTGAAACCTTCTTCCAAGGGGCCCAAAGAGAGCTATTGGAAGAGACTGGTATCAAATCCGATAAATTCTATGACCTCGATCTTCAATTTACCTTTAAAGACCAGTACGGGAAAGAGGTAGAGGAACAGGTCTACGTGGCGCTTTTAGAAAAGACCCCCACCGAAATTTTATTAGATGCAAATGAACATATTGACTATAAATGGAAACAGCTCGAGACCATAACCAAAGATGATTTTAAATTCTCCAGTAATTTTGAGGCACTTGTTAGGGCCTGGGCACGGATTAAGTGAAATTTTTATTATTACTTTTTCCCCTTATGGCCTTTGGACAGGGTTTCACTATCCAGCAAATCGAAAATGCTCCCATTGCCCTACCAGTTGATTTTTTCCCCGCAGAGGATCCTTATGAGGGAATCGTTAAACCTGCCATTAAAAAGTTTGCACCAGCATTTGGTGAGCTTATTCAAATACATGAGCTGCCCCAGGATTACCGCAAAGCTCAGCTCACCGGTGAGGTGGATTTCACCGCTATTAACCAGCTCGCTACAAAGAACAAAAAAGCTCCCAAATTAAAAGTGATAGAAAAAATAAAACCTGCGGGGGAACCAGAGCAGTTCCACATCTATTTAAAAAAGGGCACCAAGGTTCGAGATCTAAAATTTAACTACACCAAAACCATCTATCGTGACATTCAGGTAAAAGCGGTAAGGGTGTATCCCTCCGCACCTGTTTTTAAAATAATGGATAAAAAAGACCACCCCCGCTATGAAGCGAAGGCCGAAGACGTAATATTTATCAATGAAACTATTGATCTAGATATCCGGCCGAAAAAATATGAAGTGATAACCAAAAACAAAAAAAATAAGGCCTATGATAAAGAGGAAAAGCTAGAACACGCCCTATCAATAAATAGCGAGAGCTGGGATTCCAGCTATTTTGCAGTTCTCACTAAAAATATCACCACTCAAGATGCCTCCACGCTCAAACTAAACTACAAACTCTATCACCTCTGGGACTTTCCGGTTAATCTTGGAGTTCTTCTAAGCTATGAAAACGGCTCTTGGGATACTGATTGGGATTGGAACTCTATCTACTGGGGCCTGGGACTTAAAGTTCCTTGGCATCTCACCTCTTGGGTCACCCTAGAGGCACAGCTCACCTGGCAAAACTCCTTGTTCTTTTCTTTAGCGGGAAAAGAAAACGCCTATAAACTCTCCAATAACCATATCGCCATATCAGTTGAAATAGATTTTAAAACCGGTTTTGGAACTTACTTTTTAGATGCTCTCTACAAAAAGATTTACTGGTCGACCGATGAACAAAATATTTTAGTACCCGCAAACAAAAGGGATAGTTCTGCTATTGGTTTTGGCGTTGGGATAAAATTTAAAAGTATTATAAATTTATGAAAAAAATAATTTGTATCATTCTTTTACTACCCCAACTCGCTTTTTCTAAAAGGGCAATGATCATTGTGCTTGAGGCCCCCATCTTTAAAAAACCTTCAACCGAAGCAAGAATCGTTCAATACGCGAGAAAAGGTTCTATCATCTATATCGATAATAGGGATATCGTTGATGACCCCACCGCCTTTACCAACAAGGTAATCACCTTCAAAGATGTTAAAATACCCGTTCCCCCCTCGGGCAAACAGCGATGGTATACTACGCTAGATAGAAATGGACAGCAGGCCTTTGTGCTAGGGCAACATATAAAAGTTATCTATAATGATTTTCGTGAATTCAATGAGGATATCTCAAAAGATGGGCATGATCCCACCGACTATCGACTGACAGAACCCATCGCGGATAACTACCCCTTCACTGAGGGAAAAGAATTTCGTTTTAATTTAGCTATCGGACTAGGCCCGGGGCAAAAGTCTAACTATAACTACAATGCTCCCCTATCTCGCGAGGACTATCGGATCAGAAATGGCGTGGCGATAAATATTCTCTGGCCCACCGAAATTTTAAAACATTTTAGAATTGGCCTGAATGCTGGTTTTTACAGTCAGATGAGAAGATTTTATTTAGATGATGGCCAGCGCTCTGCCAATGAAACCGGCGGATCTTTTTCCCTCGGCCCCACTATAAACTTTGATCAATTTAAGGGAAAGAGTTTTCAAATCACCTACAGCGCCGGACTCAACTTTAATTGGGCGAGATATTTTGTAGAACAACAGAGTCTAAATTCCGTTGAAGAGAGGCTTTTTTCGGGCATCTATTTAACCCCTAAAATCTATAGCACCTTTCAGTGGCAGAGAGTCTTTTTTGATAGTGTGGATCTTTTACTTCAGCTAGAGGGCATTTTTGACTACCCCCATTCCTATAATTCTAAGTCCGATCCCATACTCACACCCTTTTGGACACCTGATAACGATAAGATAAGCGTTCCCGGCGGGGCGACTTTTTTGCTCTACTTTGGTGTCCAGGCAAAGATTTAAAACCCTAAAGAAGTTTTATTGATAGGCGATAAGGATATGTAAGGAGAAACCTCATGCCTCATAATGCAAAAGCTCAAGACACTGATATCCTATTCCAAAAAATGGGAAATCGCTGGTACCTATTTACCCAAATTGGTGACGATTTTATCTATTCCGCCCTACCATTTGGCATCGATCCAACAGCTACCAAATTTGAACTCTATGAAGTACTCGAAGAACATGTAGATAAGGTCAACGAAGTCCTCGAAGCTGCCTAATACCTCATAAAAAATCTGACAAATCAGATGGTATAGCGTATTAAACTTATTTTAACAGGATGAGTCTTATGTCTATTCCATTCTATGATTTCACTGGGATCCACCCCACCTCTTTTAAAGCAAAGGCGCTTGCGCGTATGGCGCAGATCCTAGAGGAAAATTCCTACGTGGAAGGCCCTTATAACCAAAAGTTTGAAACTGAATTTGCCCATATGCAGGGAGCAAAGCACGCCCTCTTAGTCGCCAACGGCACTGATGCGCTAGAAATTTCCCTGCGCGCTTTTGATGTTGGTGTGGGGGATAAAGTTGGTCTTCCTGGTATCACCTTTTATGCCACTGCTGAGGCAATCTTAAATGTGGGAGCTATTCCCGTACATATTGATGTGGATGAAAAGACCGGACTGATGGATCCTGATTCCTTAGAGCGAGTGAGTAAAGATCACCAGCTCAAGGCGATTATTCCAGTGCATATCTACGGACTTCCCGCTCCCATGGATGCCATTGAAAAAATAACAAAACCTTTAAATATCAAAATAATTGAAGATGCTGCCCAGGCGCAAGGAACTTATCTGCCAAAAGGGCCTGCAGGTTCCGGTGATAACCTGGTCACTTTTTCTTTTTATCCCACTAAAAACCTTGCCGCCTTTGGCGATGCTGGGGCGATTCTAACCAGCAGCGATGAGCTGGCCCACAAAATAAAATATCTACGAAACCACGGTAGAGGCAGTGATAAACTGGGCAGAAACTCCCGTTGTGATCACCTGCAGGCTGCGGTTCTACACTTAAAACTTGAAGACATTGAAAAGCAAAATGCCCTTAGAAAAAAAGTGGCCTTTAAATATCATCAACAGCTTAAAGACGTAGAGTTAATGCCAAAAGAGTTTTTAGAAACTTCTTCCTGGCACCTCTATCCCATAGTGCTGGCCTCTATAGCTGAGAGAGAAAAGCTGCAAGCTTATTTAAAAGAGCAGGGAATTCCCTCTGCTCCTTTTTATGAAAGAGCAATGTCTCAAGAACCTGAACTGACAAAGTATGAAGGCGAAACCAAAGTAGCAGAAGGCCTGGCCGGTCGAGTAATATGTCTTCCCCTATTTCCCTATCTAAAAGATGAACAAGTTGATTTTGTTTGTAAGGCGATAAATGAAAGAACGAGTTTATAACGAAGATTTCAACTACACTCACAACAACCCCTACCACCAAAGGTTAGAGGAGTTTAATCACTTTGTTTTAAGAGACAAAGAGGGTGAAGAGGCGCGTGGTAATTGGAATCAAGAAGTCTTTCAACGAGAAGCACCACTAGCACTTGAGATCGGCACCGGGTATGGCCATTTTATGATGGACTACTGTGCTAAAAATCCTCATCTTAATTTTGTCGGCATGGACTACCGCTTCAAAAGAAGTTTTCAATTGGCCAAAAAGTTAGACGCTCACCCCACTAAAAATTTCAAATACCTACGCGCCCGCGGCGAAAGAATCACTTTTCTCTTCGGCGAAAATGAAGTGGATAGCTTATTTTATTTCTTTCCTGACCCCTGGCCTAAATCGCGTCATCATAAAAAAAGACTTTTTCAAGCACCATTTTTGCAGTCGGCCTACAAAATCTTAAGGCCATCAGGGAAATTTTTTATTAAAACGGATCATGATGATTATGCTAAGTGGATGTTAAAGGCGCTGGAATCAGATCCTCATTTTGATATTGAATTTAAAACACTAGATCTCTACGGGGAGCATCCAGATCATTTTTTGGCCTCCTTCAGTACCAAGTTTGAATGTATTTTTAAAAAGCAGGGCATAAAAATTAAGGCCTTGGTTTTGACCTCAAAGAAAGGAATAAATGGCCCTCTCGGATCTGAAAGACCTCATTAAGGATACGCCTATCTCCCAGGTTATTGGGAGCTATATAAAGCTTACTGTCCGAGGAAACCATATTCAGGGACTGTGTCCTTTTCATCCTGATACCAAACCCTCACTAATCGTTAACGATCAAAAAAAACTCTTCATGTGCTTTGCCTGCCAAACCGGCGGCGATGCCATCACCTTTGTGCAAAAATTTAAAGGTGTGGGATTTGTTGACGCTTTAAAAGAACTCGCCCAAGTTGTGGGCGTGCAGTTCTCTCAGTATGAAGAGGAAAAAAAGAAAAATCCCAAAAGAGAGATGGCGCGAAAGATTCTCTCCCGGGCGGTTAAAATTTATCGCAAAACCAAACCCTCTCCCGTCTACCAAGAGTTTTTAAAAAAAAGAAATTTAGATCCCCAAACCTGTGACACATTTTCTCTCGGACTCGCGCCAAACAATAGCATCATCTCTGGATATTTAAATTCTCTCCCCGAGGGAGAAGAGAAAAAACTAGCACTAGATGTTGCCCAGGAAATCGGTCTTATTAAAAAAGACCGAACCTACTACGACACTTTCAGAGATCGCATCATCTTTCCCATCTGGGATCGCTTCGGCCATTTACAGGGCTTCACTTCCCGCGCGCTCTTTGCTCACCAAAAGGCCAAATACATGAACTCGGTGGGAAGTTTTATCTTTGATAAAAAAAATCTGCTCTATGGATTTCACCTGGCCAAGACTCCCATCTCGCAAAAAGATGCGGTTATTGTCTGTGAAGGAAACATGGACCTCATCGCCCTTCACAAATTTGGTTTTGATAACTCAATAGCGATTATGGGACTTGCACTAGGTGAGCAATCACAAAACGTCTTGAAAAACCTCACCTCAAATATCTACCTGGGACTCGACAACGATGATGCAGGACTCATGGCAGCAGAGAGAATAAATCATGGGTTAATGCTCTCCGGGATAATCCCTAAATATCTTGATTTCTCTCCTCACAAAGACCCCGATGAGTTTTTAGAAAGTGAGGGGGCCTTAAAACTACAAGAGCTGATCGATACTGCTCCGGCCTTAGTAGATATTTTAATTGATAAATCCATGCCCGAATCCATCCCCACGCTAATGGATAAAAAGCTGACACTTTTAAAATCGGCCTTCGCTATTCTTGCGCCGCTTGGTAACAATCTTGAAGCAAGTGAGCGTCTGGCCTTTTTGGCCAAGAGATTGGGGCTAAAATCAGATCCACTTCAGATAAATCAAGCATTTGAGGAATACCTCAAGGATCATCCTGCAGACAGAGAGCGTCATAGCATCACCCAAATTCAAACACCCAAGGAATTTCCCAAACCAAACTTACAAAAAACAGAACAGAGTTTAGGCCATGGAGAAAAGCTTTTTATCCAGGAAATCATTCAAAACCCTGAGTACTTAACCCACGGGAAAGTTAGCGAAATGCTTGATTTAGTGAAGCAAACTGATGTATCTTTGTTAGTTTCAAGGTTAAGGAAAATATATTTTGAAGTGGACGAAAGTGAGTTCCCGCAAATAGTTATGTCCCTGATAAACTCAGGAGAACTTTCCTTACCCTTACGGGAAGTAGCTGGCGCCGCCCTCTATCGCTACAAACCGATGGAAACAACAGACGAAATAAAAAGTCAGGTTTTTGAAGATATAAAGGCCAAGATTCTTGTCGACAGATTAATGGAGCAAAAGAAAATGCTCAAACTTGAAATTGATGACTGTTCAGACGAGAAAAACTTAGACCCCTTGATGCAAAAACTTTTAGGTATAGAAAAAGATTTAAAAAAATTAAAAACTCTCAAACTTTCTTAGGAGTAGTAAAAATATGTCAACACTCGAAGCTTTCATTCGCTCCAAGGCCTTTTTAAAACTTATTGCGGAAGGCAAAGAACAAAACATCCTAACTCCCGATCAAATCAATGATGCCATTCCTGCAAATATTGTAGATATATCTTCACTCGATTCCATTATGGCCAAGATCAAAAAGGCCCGCATCCCAGTACAAGTTCGTGCTGAAGAAGAGGAAGAAGAAGAAGGGATCAAATTAGACGGAACCGAAATTATTGAAGAAGCGCTTTCTCGTGAAGAAAAAGCAGAACTTAAATCCTCTTCCACTGACCCGGTTAAATTATACCTAAAAAGAATGGGCTCCGTTCCACTCCTGACCCGTGAAGGCGAAGTGGTAATTGCCAAAGAAATTGAAGAAGGTGAAAGAGAGATCATCACTTCTTCGCTAACTTCTACCCATGCCCTAAAAGAAATCATAAAACTTAAAGAAAAAATTGAGACCGCGGAAAACTCCAACGAATATGTCAAAGACCTGGTTCGTGGATTAGATGAAGAATCTTCTAATTTAGACATTAAAAAAACCCGTGAAAAAATTCTAAATGTCGTCAATCAAATCTCAAACCTTTTAAGCGAAACAGAAAAAGAAGATGGAACTTTAAACAAGTTCACCACTGAACAAAAGAAAACTTTTGTCGACATAACCACAACCATGACTGACCTTACCTTTAACCGTAAGATCATCAACTCTTTTATCGATCCTATTAAAAAATATTACCTACAATTTAGAGAACTAATGGGACAAGAAGATCGAATCTTTAAATTCCTAGAAGTGGATAACTACAAAGAATATAAAGTTCTCCATGACAAGATTTTAGAAGATGACACCTTCAAAAGAAAGTTCACTAAATCTCTTTTCACAACTGATACTAAAATTGAACAGCTAATTAGAAACCAAGAAGATATCATCAGAAAAAGAAGAAGACTCTCAATCCTCGCCGGAATGGAGTTTGATGATATTGAAAATGTTTACAATGTCATCATCGATGGAGAAGAAAAGGCCGATAAAGCAAAATCCCAACTAGTTCAGGCCAACCTAAGACTAGTTGTCTCCATCGCTAAAAAATATACCAACCGTGGGCTGCAATTTCTTGATCTTATTCAAGAAGGAAACATCGGGCTTATGAAAGCGGTTGATAAGTTTGAGTACCGAAGAGGTTATAAGTTTTCAACTTATGCCACGTGGTGGATCAGACAGGCCATTACCAGAGCTATTGCCGATCAAGCGCGAACCATTCGTATTCCGGTTCATATGATCGAAACCATCAACAAACTGGTTAGAACCTCCAGACAATTAATTCAAGAGCTAGGTCGTGAGCCCACTCCTGAAGAAATCGCTGAGAGAATGGAACTACCAGTTGATAAGGTGAAAAAAGTTCAAAAGATCTCCAAAGAACCAATCTCTCTGGAAACACCAATTGGTGAAGAAGAAGATTCCAACTTGGGAGATTTCATTGAAGATAAAAAAATTATCTCTCCACAAGATGCCATTATGAGCATCACTTTATCAGAGCAAACCCGTTCAGTTCTTTCCACCCTCACACCAAGAGAAGAGAAAGTCCTTAGAATGCGCTTTGGTATTGGAGAAAAATCAGACCATACACTAGAAGAAGTTGGACAGGATTTCTTTGTTACACGCGAACGGATCAGACAGATTGAGGCCAAGGCACTAAGAAAGCTTCGTCATCCCTCACGTGCAAAACTACTAAAGGCCTATGTCGATAATTCGTAAGTAGAGTTTTAACCTAAAATCATAGGACTTGATGGGCCATATAGATTTCCACTTCTCCTCAGAGCTTTTAAAAGAGGGAAATAAATTTTTTCCACCTAGCGATTTAATCAAAGCGCAGAAATTGATTCGCCTCGCTAAAGTTTCCATCTCTTTTTCTAAAAAAAGCTCTGACCAATACTTCATCATCAGCGGAATTATTCGAGATTCCGCTTCTCATGAAGCAAAAGTCGTTTATAAAAAAAGATTCGTGGGCACCAAAGAAGGGCCACTCTCTTCCACTTGTGATTGTCTTGAATGGACCAATAAATATCACTGCCCACACACCGCTGCGCTCTATCTGATGTTTCAGATAAAAGGGGCGGGAAGTGAAAATGAAGACGGCCCACTTCCAACTTTAATGGATTATGCCGTAAATGTAGAAGAGTATGGCACTATAATTTTAGGCCCTGACAAACTCCAAGGTGCAGCGCCAGGTTCAACTTACTCCTCTTTGCAATATCTTTTAAGCACCGGGAAAGTGATCAACTTCCCCCCACCGGAAAATTTTGTCGGCAAGCTCATTTTAAGTGTCGACCTAGTTCAAGGTGTCCCGCAAATTCATTTTAAATATAGAGACACCGAAGATGAGATCTCCAAAAAGATCTCCATTTTTGAATCGCTCTATCTTTTTATCTGGAACAAAGGAAAAGCACTCTATATTCCAGATACGCTTCGTCCGCTAATAGAAAAGATTAGAACTGGGCGCAACAATCTGCAAATTGAAGATATCATCGCCACCATTACCAACAAGCAGCTAGAAGATTCTCTAGAGTTTGAAATCGATGGCATGACCTGGGCCTCATTAAATTTAATTGAGGCCCATCCAGTACTTGAAATAAACAAGGCCGGGAGAAAAGGCTGGTGTGATGCCTCGCTATTTTTTATCGATGATAAAAATACTATCCTCTCTCAACCGCGGATTATAAAATCCTTTACCTTCGGAGAAAAAGGTCTACTCTCCAGCTTTCGTAAAAAATCCGCCAGCTATGAATTTATTGCTGATTTCGTCCATCATGTAAAAACCGGTGATTTAAGTTTTAAAAAAACCCTCTATGGTTCCTCAAAAAGAGATAGCTGGAACTCCATTATAGAATTCTCCGGAAAAAACCCCTCAACGCTGGTTTATGACCCGGAAAGTAAAACCTTAATTAAGTATGAAAATAAGATGCTCAAAGAGCTCATCTGTGCGCTCTTTGAATCCTTTGGCGATCTGCTCTTTCGTTTTTCT
>QNFX01000039.1 GCA_003650125.1 Campylobacterota bacterium | reverse complement strand
TTCTGTTAGTTCCGTTGTAGAAGTTGGATTAACCTCTGCAAGGGCCTCTATACCTGCCAACTTTGTTCTCTCAGCAGCAGTTATAATAATCCCAGATCCTGAACTTGTAACATCTGAATGAGTGGTTACTAAGCCATCAGCAGAAACCTTGGAATCGTTTACCGTTATGCTGGCCTCACTGGCAGAGACACGTATTTCTAAACCAGATAGACCGCTAGTATTGGTAGTAACCCTCCCATCTAAAACGGTAGCGTTGTTTACTGACGAGGCATCGACAGCACTGACAGATCCGAATCCATCGACAACAGAGACACCACCGCCAGTAGGAGTGGCCCATTCTGAGACTCCAGCAACAACAGTAAGTACCTGTCCATTTGTCCCTATAGTAGGGACTGTAGATAAATCCCAATCAGTGTTGTCACCAGCGATTTGCTTTATAAACATTTGGCCTGTTCCTGCACGAATATAAACATCGCCAGGGATTCCATCCTTAGATACAACCCTGGGATCATCAGTGTCGCCAGTAATATATTTATTTTCTGAGTCTTGAAATGCTAGAGACCTCTTAAGGCATTTTACTGTATCTCCTTGAAAGATACAGGCATCCGCTTTAGTATCAGAAGCATAAAATATCAATATAGTTAATAACGACGTAATTACAACGGTAATAGTTTTTTTCATTTTTTTTACCCCACTAAATTTACAGTAATCATTCCAGAAGATATCGATTTAATTTCTATCGATTTTACTTGCAATGTAACTCCAGCGGCGATTACTAAATCTATATAATCAAATCCACCTGGAGGAATAATCGCAACTTCGACTCCATCAACGCCAAGGCTTAATGGATACCCACCGCTATCAAAAATATGAATCTTTTTTGTTGCCGATGTTGTAACTCCAACAGGAACCCATGCAGTATCATCAACACTCGTAACTGAGTAATCTAACAAAAGTGCCTGCTTTATGGATAAATCTGTTGAAACTGCAGCACCACCTCCAGAAGCAGTGGTAGAGAATCGTAATATCTCGTATTGAGCGCCAACGATATCTATGGCCATTACCATTGATATCTTGAATGAATTAGCGTCTATTACTTCTAGTACCGATGATTCAACACCAGCAATAGAAGCAGGAGATAAGAATCTAATCATATCCCCTTCTCTTACTGAATGGCCTGAATCAACAATTATACTACCAGAAGATCCAGCTTCCGCTGTCTCGCCAGTAGCAAAGATTGAGACTTCCATTGGAACAACATCTAGTGCGTGTCTCTTAGAACCAACTGGAGTTAGAGTAGCGTAATTGGCAGTAATGCCTTTTCCTTTTAACAGTTTATCTGATGATGGAAATCCTTTTATCATAACTACCTAACCTCCTAATTGGGATCTCTGTGTAGAGAAATCTTAAATGTCGTAACTGTGTTCTGAACCTACAATCCTTAATGCAAAATCAGCATCAGAGGCAGTTGTAGGGGCCGAGCCTGCTGCTGTCTTGATATCAATACTTGTCGGGCTAACCGCAAGCACAGAAACGAGATGCCCATCAGTAAGAGTCTGGCCATATCCAACTACATCTCTAATGAATGCAACCTTAAAGGAAATCGTATAGAGACCGTTCCCAGTCTTTTCTATAGTTACTCCCATTCGATCAAAACCAAGAGGAACAATCGCAGGGCCAGTGTCTGTCCCTTGTACGATTATGTTCATTTCTCTGAGTTTAATTTGTGCTGTTTTAATTGCTCTACGTCCTTCTTTAGTCATTTTGAATCTCCTGTTAGCCTGTGGAGGGCGCTAAGTAGAAACCTGGGGCCGTTTTTAATGACCCCAGGAAGCCTACAAACTGCACATTTCTATGCAGTTGTTAAATTGTGTAAACATCCATGAGCAGTTGGAGTTATGAAGTTCTCATAGTACCCACCGTAACGAGCGCCATAAGAATCAGAACCTTGCTCTCTTAAGAACACAGTCCCATCATCATCGAACCAACCAAAATCAGGTCTGTGATGGGTTTCAATGAAATCATCATTCAAGAACCAGATCTGACCTTCTTCACAGAATCTATCAACGAAGATGCCGATAGGGCCTCTAGTTGACATATATTCGATACCTTGGAAACTCAAGCTACCCTTAAGGTTTCTATTCGGAAGATTATAAACCTTCTGATCCTCAAGCAGTGCTAGAATTTTTCTGAATTGATTATAGTGACACATTACCAAGTTAGGAACCTTTCCAAACTTTCGTTCTACATCAAGCATAACCCCATTCATAAGGTCAGTAGTAACCCCTGCTCCACCAGCATCGTTCGCAGTCATTGCCCAACGTCTTTGGTAAGCAATATTGTAAAGGCTTCCAGTTTCAGCAATCGTGTAATCAAGAATCTTTTTAAGACCTGTAGGATCTTCATTTAGAGAACCTTGCATAACTAGTGATTGTCCTACTCCAAAGGCTCCAGCAGTTAAAAGAGTCGATCCAGCAGTTGCCCCAGTTGAATTAACAAGCTTAATTACCCTTCCTCCAGCATTAACATCAACTACTTCAAGATAAATTGAAGCATCTTCATAGGCCCCAGCATCTACCATCTGAACGTAATCTTTCTCTTCAAAATTAACATCTCTGAAAACAGAAGGAAGAGGAAAAGATAGGATATACGGACTAGCAACAGTTCCAAGTCCAGTTACAGTAGTAGTCGCGTCACCATCAGCAAGAATACCCGTTCCATCGCCAAAAAGGATCCTAGAAGAGTTTCTCATATACGATTCAACAGTCTTTTTAACAGTTTCTTTGGTCGCTTGAACAAAGGCACCTTGGTTGTTGGCAGAAGCTTTAATGGCCTCTCTTTCAATCTCACAAGTCGCATACACCTTATTTGAATTGATGATAGCGCCTTCATAGATACCAGCGTTAGATTTAGGAAGGACTCCAGAACCAACACCACCTGAAAAGGACATGGGAGTAGAGACAAATCTCTGCCTACCAGTAAAGTCATATCTCTTGCGAATACGACCCTGGAGAACATTCTCCGAGTTATACATATTCGCTGATTTCTTATAATAATTAATCTTAAATAAATTCGATTGGTCTTCTGTGTTAAATGCCTTACCCATCATAATCTCCTATTTTAGTAATTTCCTCCGTACTGGCCGAAGTCATCAAATGACTCTAAATGGTCACTTTCTTTTGGTTTTTGTTTAGGCCTAGCTTCCTTATAGAAACTCTCGCCATGTTCTCCAGTCTCTTTAATGGCCGTTTCTCCGCCCATTTTTCCGAAACTGTATTCTAAAATTTCGATTAGTTCTTCTTTGGTGATTTCAGGATCTTCCACGATACTGTCTGCAACCGCACGAACAACTTCATCATCGTCAAGTAGGTCAGGGTCAAAGCCTTCCACAATCTCTTCAGCCTCTATAACGACAGGAAGAAATTTAGCATACTGAATAACCGTCTCTGGCGTTAGGTCAGACTCTGTCTCACCACTATTCACCAAATCTTTATATGCGTCGATGAACTCGTCCTCGCTGATGCCTTGAGCTTCCCTCTGTCTAGTCATGTTATCAACAAAGGACTTCTGTTCCTCTATCTCTCTGACCGAACTTTCTGAGGTCTCATGGCGCTCTTTCAAGTATTCGTTCTCTTGCTCTAGGAAATAAGCTTTACGCTCACTATCGCTCATCATTTGGAGGCTTTCGACCTCTTCAAGATGATGATGCAATATCTTCCTTTGGTAATCATTTCTGTTTCTGCCCGTCATGTCAAGCAGGTAGTAAATCGCATCCATCGGATTTCCTTCCTTATCATCAAGGAGTTCTCCGATTTTCTCTAGATGTCCAACCACTTCCTCTCTTTCTTCTACATAATCGTCGAGTTCTTTTTGGACTTCTATTTCCCTTTCTTGAATCTCTTCTCCTAATTCTTTATTTTTAGTAATTGATGAGTACGCGTCTCTCATTTCTGATAGCGGCACATTCATATATTTTCCATCAACTTTAACTCTGACTTGGGTGTCTTCATCAAACTCAATCTGTTTCTCGCCAAGGCGACCTTTTACTTTTCCGCCTACTTTTTTGACGGCATCTGCATCTCGCTCAAACTCTTCGTCTTTTCCTTCCTCTCTCTCCTTTTCTCCTTCAGCGTCTTTTTCCTTGGCCTCTTTTCCTTTCTCTTGTCCCTTCCCTTCATCATTACTCTCCTCTAATTTATCAGCTTGAGTCGCCTCTTTCGGCTTCTCCTCTTTAAGTTCTTCTTGTGGTGTATCGAATGCTTGAGGATTTCCATCGTCAGCATTGTCAAACGTGTCTAACTCTGCACCTCCGCCAGTTGAATCTTTTGCTGGCGCATAAGCGCTCTGTGGGTTTACTTCTTCATTTTCCATTGTAGGCTTCTCCTTTTTTTATTGACCGGCCCCTGGGCCGAATTTTTTTACTTGTTCATTATCGTGCTGGATATCTGGTGGAGTCGGCATCGTTCCTGGTTGTACTCCTTGCCCTCCCATTCCTTCTTCTTTTTCAGCTCCGGCTTGATCGACCCCTGCACGTTCCATGGGACTTCCTTCCATAGCTACAGTGAAGAATAATGGATAGGTATCGTAGCTCTGCAACTTCTGAGCAAAAAGCATATTCTTTTCTGCTCTAATCGACATTAGCCCCTCAACAACGGTCAGATAGCTGATTATATCATTTTGGATATTGGAATCGGTCTTTTCCTTGAATCCTCTAGACTGTAATTCTCTCAAAAAGACATCGTACGTTATGAATAGGTTGTCGAATATCTGAGGTTCCGCCACCTCGTCACCTTCAAGCAACGACTCAAGCGCAGACTTGGCCGCTGTGGACGCTATCGTAGCTGCATCCTTAAACGCATCATCTAATCCTAAATCGAGCGCCTCGACGATCTCAGCCCTCTTAAAAACTGGGTCGTCAGCAGTGGCCTGGTTTAGATCTATAATTGCCGAGATTTTACCTGTTTTGGTGTCCGGCAACGCGGATTGGTTCATTATTCTAACGTCATACGTCGCTTTAAAATCAACAGAGGACATTTTCCTAATTAGAAAATTATTATCCCTACCAAGAATATGAACGATTCTCTCTTCGTCTGGACTATAAAATTGGGCCATCCTCTGAAGCATCATCTTGTAAATCTTCTTGACCCTCATGTTTCTCTTGGCGATCCCACGCGAATCCCTCTGACTTTCTTGTTCGTCTAAGAATCTCAGGGCGGAGTTTGCGGTTACGCCTGGTGGTGGGTTTCCTTGTGATATATCGTAAATTGCGGACAATTTTTTTATATAGCTCTCTAATTTTTCTTGATACTCGAATATCTCCCTCCCTGTTGGATTCATGGCCACCAATTGCGGAGCAACTGGCCCTGAATACTCGACGATTACAAATTCGTTATTAAGACTAGAAACAGAACAGGCCCCTTTAGGCATCATCCATTTTGGAGCAGAACCTATTCCATGGTTTCTAGCTATGCCTGAAGTTATATTATTAAAATGTCTTTGAAGTTGTTCTATATTTGAAATAAATGATCTACCCCATAATTCCTCATGTACGTCGATATCAGTATCAGGGACGCATGGTAATTCTCCATCGTCATAAGGATGAGGCCCTTCGTAAAGGATTACATCATTCGTAGATATGATATAAGCACCTTCAGGCAGAAGCTCATTCTTTCTATAAAAGTAGTGCCTGACGAGGCAGTGATTATCATATTTAGTAAACTTAAGTGTATCGTAATCAAAATAAAGACTATCAGCAGTTTCATGTATATCGTCCTTATGTTTCCTCCATCTCGCTCTTGCCTCAGAAACGTGCATCCATCTGTAAAAGAACAAATCATTTACTTCTTCCCATTTATTTTTATTAGGCTCAGGGAAAACTCTGTCTGGGCCGTAAACAAAGACGTCAACATCGCCAACACGAGTCCTCTTATCTTCTTGCCCCTCGACCATTTTTCTCAACTCTCCCATGTGTTTATTCCACATGACGAAAGAGAATTGATGCCCAAAAGTAAGAAGCACTTGATCTCCTCTAGTTATAATATTGTCTAGGTCTATTTTTTCTGCTCTGTTATCTAATAATAGTTTTGCGGCCCTAGCATTATTTAGGTCAGTCTGTTCACTCGTTTGAGGAACTACAGCTATGGCTACTTTGTTTTTCCCTCTTTGGGACATTTTTGCTTGAACCATTTCTTGAATGAAGTTATAAACCATCTTAGGCTTTCTAATGCTTTCTTCGATATCTCTATTGGAGTCTCTCGTATCCTGACTTCTCCAGTGGATTCCTTTGTATAAGGCATGGTATCTCCTATAAACATATAGTCTGGACTCTGCCAGCCTTAATCTATTTTCAAATGCCATATTCAACCATTCGAGGGTAGTGAGCGGTTCCATTTGAACGTCTGATCCTCCTTTGGCGCTGCCAAGAAGTGTTTCATCTTTTCTAAAAGGGAATGGCATTATTTCTTGGTACTCTCCAAGGTTCTCTGATGATCTATATTCATCAAAAGATTCATGTGAAATTGTCATACAAGATCCTCTTCAATGTCTAACTCTGGATGGAGTTGTTTTAGTAAATCTCTTCCGCTCGTAGCTTCAGGATTTTCGACAGGGACATATTGAACTTTGTGGGTGCTTCTCTTCATCGCCATGGTTTCTATTAATGCCCATGATCCTATCCCCAGGGATATTACCGAAATGAATAGTCCCGCCATTCCTAGTCCTAATAATATGGAATCCACGTTTAAACCTTTGTTGACATTGATGATGAAACCCTAGCGCCATCTTCGATTGACGATGCCCTTGTAGCATCGGATCCGCCTTGTTCGTCATATCCATGTGTAGTCCCTGCGGTCATATCGTTAACTCTTTTAAATCCTCTAAATGCAGTATCATCGTTTCCGCCCTTAGATCCATTAAGTCCAGACTTTTCTCTCTTTGAACTATCGTCCTTGTTAGAGATATACATATCAAGCTTTGATCGTTTCATTACTTCTCCTATTTTTTTGTCCTTGTTTTTTTGTACTCGTCGATTTGTTTTCCATTGTATTGCTCCTCTAATACTTCTTCATCATATTTTGGTCTAGTACCATTGCTTTTCTTTTTTACCATTTCCTTGAATGTATCAAGCACTTTTTTATGAGACTTTTTGATACTTTCCACACACTTTTTCTCGCTTTTATGAAATTTATGTATTTTCATTACCGTAATTTCCTTTTTCTACTTTCTGAGGAGGGCCTAAGTAGTCTGAGTTCATAGTTCTTCTGATTCCTTTCTTAACCCCCCTTCTTGATGTGAAACCCTGCTCTTTTCTTAATATATTTATAGTCCTAGATTCTATTCCATACTTTTGCTCTGATGCAAATTTTTTCCTTTCATCAGACAATTCAAATCCTTCGTTTGCCTTTTCTTTTAATTTTCTTTCTCTCTTTCCAAGTTTAATTCTATTCATAGTAGTCCACCAGTGTTTTGTTAAACGGATCTGAGTCTATTCCGATTTCTATCATATCATGTTCTGCTGTGTAGCCCCTCCAGTCTGATCTTTTATCAATTCTCTGATTCGGTAAAGAGTAATAATGAGCGGTATTAAGAATATATCTAAAATCATCCAGTAAATGATCGTTGACCTTCGGTATCTTCCCATTTTCGTCCTTCCTGTAGTTTCGGGCCTCCCAGAAGAAGTTAACACACTTATCAGATATTAACATAAGTCGCTCAACCATGAGTTCTTTAATCAAGGATAGCTTCATTTCCTTATTTTTCAAATCCTTAGTGCATGGGAATATGGCCTCACCAAATTGCATCTGCACTTCGTTTGCAAACCAGGCGGCGGCATAATCATATATTTTTATCCAATCGTCATCAATTGGATTTATTGCTCTCATTTTCTCAACTGCTCTATTCCATATGGATTTTGTGACGGCATCCGATTGATTCTTTTCATAAATTTCGTCCAAAAGAACAACCTTTTTAGTATATTTATGAATAGCGACGAGGAGAACAGCGAAGCAACTAGTAGTACCAGGATCGAAGGAACAATAATAATCATAATCTTTACGACGTTGCTGAATAGGTATAAGAAGTTCCTTATGAGGCTTAACGTGAATCCCTGGATCGAGCATTGGGAAAATAAACTTCTGGCCTCCGAAAATAATGTTCGCCATGTATTCTCTTTCCCAGACATCTAACTCTCCTCTTTTTATAAGCGCTTCTTTTTTTTCCATCAAATAGTCATGCGAAATATGGGGATTCCTCTGGGAAGGCATTTTGAAATATGCTTTGTTTGGTGAGCTTTTACACTCGTTCGCCAATTTAACGTAGAGATTATCTTCGTTATCTGGAGGGGAACCAACGACTAGAATGGGGGCGGACTTCGCCAGGAGGTTTGGTTCCATTACTTCCCAAAAAGAACCCTTAACATCTTTAAGCTCGTCAAGAACAACAAAATGAGGGTTAAGGCCAGCAACAGCGTGTACGTTGTCACACCCTTCGATCTTAATAAAGCTTCCATTTGCAAAGGTTGCTCTATAGTCTCCATTATTAAATTTAATTCCATATTTTTTCTTCACACTCTCTGGGAAAAAGTTCTGCATATACTTGGGATGCCAAACAATCTCTGCTCCCTGCTTTAGATAAGGAGCAAAATAATAGCAAGCAGAGTTAGGAAAGCACATAGCAAACCTAAACAGCGAGTAAAGGGCGAAGCACGTTTTTCCAAATTTTCGTCCACACTGGACAAATACCATGCTGTTGCCATATCCGAAAAGGGCCTTTCCGATGAGGACTTGCCCCGTATGCGGTCTAAAATGTTCATGAATATCCTCCAAGACAGAAGCGTAGTAGTTTAAAGAATTTATATCTTCACTCAAAGATTAACTCCCATGTAAACATTATCTTTGTCGCTATCATATATTTCTAGTTTATGATGTAGGAAAAGAGCAATTCTCTGAGTGACTCCTTTCCATTTTAATTCAATAGCACTCGTTAGCATTTTCTTTTTATTTAACCTTCCTATCCGTTTGCATTCCTCGAACATACTCGTTCCGATTCCGCCTCCCCTAAACTCAGGTAAAACATAAAAGTGTCGAATGAATATTTCATCATCAATTAACTGATAAGACATAAAGCCTTTATCGGCATAAAAAACAACGGCGCATTCACCCCAATCATCTCGCCACCAATCATGCATTAGATCTTTAAGATTCATTTTATTTCGTACCTCAGGTAGATGTCGTTACCTACGATTTTTTTTATCTTGAACCCATATCTTAGTTGGAACAGCAATCTCTCGTTCGACCTCTTTATTTCCATATTATTAGAGCAGTCTATAAATTTTTTACCTTTTTTAATTGCAATCTTTTTTATGTTCTCAAACATTTCATGAACAGACTTCAGCCCTCTATCTTCCGGGTCAATAAAGAAATGTAAAACAAATAAACTATCTTCCTCAAAATAGTAGGCCATGAAACCCTTGTCTTTATAAAGCATAGTTTCACATGACCAGTAATCACGAAAAAAACCAATCAACAGATTAGAGTAATCCATTATGGCAAATGCTTTTTAAATGTTTCAGCAACACTTAACTTACCTTTTTCTTTTTCAGGTAACGTAGCAGGTGGAGTTTCAACAACGACTTCTTCATTAACAACTTCTACTGGATCAGCTTTCGATTCTTGGCTCGTTATCTGATTTGTTTTCTTTTTCTTTTTCATCTATCATTCTCCTTTTTTTTCCGACATACATCGGATCGTTATGAATTATTTCTAATATCTTTTCTGGCGAAAAATTTACTGAGTATTTAATATCTGTTGGTCTACCTTCCTCTAGTCTTCCTATCTTGTCTAGATCTGATATTAACCCTGATAGTGATTTTAATTCTTGTATCGACGGAACCGCATCCGATTCAAGGTGAACCTTAATCGCTTTCTGCAATAGCGCCAGGGCATTCGCTTCAACTTGTAAAAATAATTGCCCCTTTAATTCCTGGTACTTCTTAATCGGTATGGACTCGCCATGGTGTTTTTTTAAATAGTATGGACAGGTAGGATCGTTCCCAGTTTCATCTTTTCCAAATATCAACGTGCGAACTCTGTTTACAGGCACATTACTCTGTCCTGCAATCCATGAAATAGTATTCTTTATTTCCTTTCCACTTCCATCAGAAATCTTAGCGTAGTATAGATTTATAATTTCCTGATCTAGCGTCACTTCTTGGCCTTCTCTATCTGCTCTGCTCTCGCCTTCGCTATCCTGGCCCTGCTATTAGATTTAATCTGCATCCTTTCATTATACCCTTTTCCTCTCATTGCCCTTCTGCGTGCCAATATCGCGTCTGGTGGCTCGTAGTGTTTTGACCTTATCCCTGCTAATGGATTTTCCGCTGCAGGTTTTGGTTTAAGCATCGGTCTTGCCTGTTTACCTTTACCTCTTGCCACGTTCGATATTTTGCGCTCTTTGCTTTTTACGACTTGAACTACGTCTGGGGATTTCTGCTCTCCTAGTTTACTAACAGGGCTAACTCTTTTTTTTCTATTTGCTATTATCTGCGACAATAAATCCATTTCTATTTTCCTTTAGACATCGCTTTTGCCCTTTTTTTACTTCTCGTTTTTTCTATTTCTATCTGCGAATCTTTTATTATTTCTTTAGCTTTCTTTTTTAATCTTTTTCCACCCCTTCCTTTCATCGACGGCTTAAGTCCTTCAGTCATATCTATACTGGCACTTGTATTGCTAACAGCTTCATTCGATTCTTGAAATGTACCTCTGGAATTTTCTAAATCTTTCATCGTAAAATCTGCACTAGCAGGTCTTCTTTCGACTTTTCTTGTAGATGGATTGTATCTCTTTACAGATCGTTCTTCTCTTCTTTTTTTCGCCTTCGCATTTATGCGAGAAATTTTATTTCTCAACTTCGTAGGGTTCGCCATAATTATTCTCCTTTCTTTTTTTTATTTAGATAATAGGAAATATCTTTACGAGATTGTTTCCTTGACCTAAGTTTTATCAATCTTTTCATCGCCAACCTTTTCTTTTCATTTCCTGAGGATGAATAATCTTTAATCCTTGGGCCTTTATTTACATCTTGACCTAATTGTTCATTTGGATACGCTGGTCGATCTCCTGCTTCTCTATCTTCGTCGGCCGGCGATTTTTCACTCGTAGGTTTTCTTGATCGAACTCTACCCTTCTTCTCTACTTTTCTCGAATCAGGATTGTATCTTTTTCTTAATTTATCAACCACGCTTATCTCCTTTTGCTTTCTTCTTCTTTTTCTTTATCATTTCTTTCGTTCTATCTTTCGTTCTATCATCTGGTTCAAATGGAGATCCTTTATTATCTCCTTTTAATTTTACTTTCAAATTTCCCTCCAATTTATAAAAACTTTCATCTTCTTTAATCAGCTTTCATAACTTTTAATCATCTTGAATCTTTCATTATCTTCAGGGTACTCTGAATACTTATACGAGTAAATTCCACCGTTCTTTTTTCTGTAACCGCATTCACTTGGCGCGCAATCTGAATCCCCTGCGGTTTTACACCATCCTGGTCTGTTATAATAATCAGTACATATTTTTGTTTCTGGATCTAGTACAGGACAGGTTACATCTGTATATATAATATAATTATCTTCGGCCCTTACTGGGGCCTGACAGCATCGACCTCTAACAGTGCATTTTTCACAAATTGGATCCACGAGGTTTCCTAATTAACAAGAGGTGATGTATGGGCATTCCACCCAATTGAGGGTACAGCGATCGGATTGCTACTCTAGTTATCGCTAAATAGTAAAATAGTTATTCTGCTTTTAACCCCTTGCCATCCACAGAAACACTGTTACTCGCAATCATCCGTTAGGTCGTGTATTTCGTCAATAAAATGGATATACAATTCTCGATCAGTTTTATATTCATGGCAGTACGATCTGGAGACTGGCACTTTCGTTGGGTCGGAATATCTCCTGTCAATACAATATTTAAAATCATAGGAGTTGCATGATAGTAGGGCCATAATAGGTAGTAGAATTTTCATATCAATATCCTAGCATACTAATACTTGAGTTAAATTGTCTTTTCGATATTTTGGAATTATTTGGGAGAGGGGTCTATTTCTTTTTGTCCTTCTCTTTTTTCTTGTACCCCCCCCTACCCCCAATTGTATTTTTTACACGTGTAAATTTTATATATGTAAATCTTACACTGGCATGATCCTTGCATGCACAACTGGCACGATACTTGCATACGATACCAGTGCCTTTTTGCACCATGTAATCATTTCAAAATCATAGACTCTTCATGTCAACGTGGTACGTTGTAGGGTTCTGCTCGATGCTGCTATTTGGTATATAGCTAAGTGCCTGTTAACTTTAGGGTTCTGACTTAAGTGCCTAGAATCCCGTAAGGCTTTGCATTCCGCACTTCTATACATACATTAAAAAAATGACTCTATATATTACTAGTAATGCAGAAAATTAAAATTTATATATATGTATAGAAGAACATCATGAAAGGTATTTCGGGAAATCAACGACTTAGATCAATTCACATTTAATAACAGGTATTTATAAAAGACCAAAAACATTCTGCGCAAAACTTTTGGAAGTATTTTCACGCTACATATAAAAGTTGACTCTTTTAGTGTATAAGTAGATATATCCTAGAAAATAACTTTTAGGAGAAAAGAAAATGCTTAATTTTTCAAAGGAGAAAAGGAAAATGAAAATGGAAAAAATGGATCAAGACATTATTCTAGGCTGGACATTGGAAAAACAAATTAGATCGGATGATCTCGATTCCCAAATTAAGGAACTAAAAGAAAAACAGACTCTTTTAGACGCTGAAAAGTTCGACTCGGATCTAAATAGAATAAATTTAGAGAAGGTATCCTTAATTAAAAATCAGGCCGATTTATTTGTGAAAGTGAAAGAGGCCGAGAAATTTTTTAAAAATGGTAAAGAAAAGCTGGAAGTTATTTCTGCTCAAGTTGAAGCGTTGAATTTCTCCACCGTTGATTTGTTTAGAGTGTCGAACGAAAAGGGACTAGATGTTAACCGAAGAGCGTTAAATAAATTAAATCTTGATCTTGAAAAGTCTGAAAAGTTGAGAAAAGAAAAGGTGCTACACTAATGAGAAATTTATTTTATATTTCTGCGTCTCTTTTAATGTTAACGCTTACAGGTTTTTTAATGTATTTCTCTTTTAGAACTGGAGAAAATTTAAGGCCCTTGAATAACATTGAAACAATTCAAGTTTTGGTGGCCTCATCGATGGGCCTTTTAATGAGTTATGCTTTTACTTATAAAATTGGAAAAAACACAAAACGGTCTTATTAAGAGGCCGTTAATTTTAAGGCCTCACTATAGAGGCAAGGAAAAAAATCATGAAAAATTTATTTAGACTAGTTTCTCTAGTATCACTTTTCACACTAATCAGTTGCGGTGAAAAAACCACCACAACTAAATGCCAAAACAATTTTAATTATAATGGCTATACTTGTGTGAAAACCACTAAGGTTGTAGATATTAAACCAGAAAAAAAACCAGAAATTAAAAAAGACCGATGCGATACTCCAGAGGCAAGAATCATCGTAGGATGTCCAAAACTAAATAAGACCATCGTTCAAAAATGCCTAAAATACTTTTCTGCAGAAAACAATGATCTTTATAATCGGTGTATTGAAAACTTCATTTCCAATGAGGCCTATCAATCGGCCCAAAACTAAAATGTTTTTAATTATGATTATAATGGTGGTGATCATCATTATAATAGAAAATCAAAATGCGTGACCTGAAATAGGCCCTAGAAAAGGGCCTATTTTTTTGTCCAAAAATCCCCTTACCTTGATATCTTTTAATTAAAAAAACGGCCTTAGACCTAATCCTGAAAAGCCTAAATTTAACTTTCTTGTCTATTTCAAGCCTTTTTGGATATCTAAAGAAAAACTTCTGGAGTTTTTTTCTAGGAAAGGCATTTATTTAGTTGACGATACAGAGTCGACTCTATTTAATCTATTTAAGGCTCTTAAGACGGTTTTTAAGGCCTCATTAAAAATACCTATATACAAGGATGGTTAACGTGCAAAATACTTCATAACGCTCTATTTAGGCCCTTAGAAATTTAATCCAGATCCATCCAGGGAAAAGCTTTTCAGGTTTTTTTTTGAGATATAAAAAAACAATTCTGGAGAAAAAGATGGAATTCTGAAAAAATAATTTTTGGCATGAATCTTGCACATTCAAGTTTTATGCCTTAGGGCCAAACTGCACCGTGTAGATTTTACAATTATGTAAAATCAGGTATGTAAATTTTATATATGAAAATATTACAATTGGTTTTAAAAAACATCTCTTTTCAGGGCGGCACAAAGTAGTTGGCAGCTTTTTGAAAATACAAAGTAAGGGAATTAAATGGATCACAAAAATTTTAATGAGTTGATTAGGTTACACAAGAAACAGGCCTCTTTAAAAAAGAAGTTTGAAAAATTAAAAGAATCAGTAAAGCGGGAAATGAAGGAAGAAAAGATAAATCACTGGCAAGGTGAAAAAGGTTCTTTTTCTTTATCCGCTTGTATTAGGCCCACGCTTAATAAAGAGCTATTAATATCCGCTGGCCTAGATCCAGAACAATTTTCTGTAAAAAGAAAAATTGAATCAATTTCCATAAATCATTATTCATATTAATCTATAGGGCCATGGAAGGCCCTTTTTACAAGGATAGTAAAATGCAAAAAATATTTAATTGTTATTCTGATCCTGGCCATGGTTGGGTGAAAGTAAAAAGGATTGACCTTGTAAGGTTAGGCCTAATGAAAAAAATTTCAAATTGTAGCTATGAAAGAAAAGGCCATGTTTATCTAGAAGAGGACTGCGACTGGCCTATTTTTTCAGAACAATTAAAAAAAATGACGGGAATCTCACCCAAGGTAAATGTTTTTAATACCGATAGGGAATCAAAGATAAGGAATTACCGATATTTTGAGTTAGATTTAATCGATGAATCGGCCATAAAAGTGATAGGTGCAAAATGAACATACCAGGATATATTTATAAACCCGAATCATCGGTAAAGGCCAAAAAGCTTGGCAGGTCACTAGGTTATTTAAACGGCATTTCCTATCATGAACCAGGGCCAAAAATTTGCACGCCAAAATTTAAATTATGTATTAATGACTGCTATTATAATTCAGGCCAATTAGGTATGCCAGTTCAAAAAAAGGCCCTACAAGAAAGATCAGGCCTATTTAAGAATGATTTTTCAACGTGGTTAATGATGTTGGAAATAGATATCAGAAAACATATTAGGCAAGCTGAAAAACTAGGTTTAAAACCTTCTTTTAGATTAAATGGAACAAGTGATATTAAAACACAAGATTTAGGCATTATAGAAAAGTATAAGGAAGTACAATTTTATGACTATACAAAAGACTTTTACGAATATTCAATTCACAAAAATTATTATCTTATTTACAGCTATGATGGGACAAACTGGGGGGATTGCCTTAAAAAGCTTAGAGACGGGTTTAATGTTGCAATCGTTTTCGACAAAATACCAGAGACCTTTAAGGGATTCGCTGTTAGTGATGGTGATAATCATGATTTACGCTTTTTGGATAGACCAGGGCAAGTTATAGGCCTAAAACCAAAAGGTAAACTAAGAAAAAACAAGGGGATAAAATGGGAGTAGATAAAAGGGACATGGTTGGATATAGGGAATTTAACGTGGATCAATTAAGTGATTTAATTGCCAGTACCGAAATTTCAGATATAGCGGAACTATTAACGGATATCGCAAATTGCGATTTAAAAATAGATGATTATCAAGAATTTATAAGGGAGTTTTTAGATGAAAGTAGATGAATTTACACCTAATCAAATAGAGGAATTTGCCAATATAGTAGTTGGAAAATTAACCCTATCTGAGGCCTATCAAATAATGATCGACGATGCTATTTACAGTCTTAGCGAAATGCCTATAACTGAGATTATAGACCTTTATCGGGAGCATGGGGAGCCTTTGCCATGGGAAAATGAAGATGACTCTTAACTGGAATGAAATAACCTTTTTAGGAGGCCTCTTAGTTGAGGCCCATAAAAAAGAGATGTCCGATAGTGAAAAAAAGTTCATTGAGCATTTAATGGCCAAACTTATAAAGGCTTCAGCAGAAATTGAAGAAAAGAGTCATTAATTTTGCTTTGGCATATCCTGATATAAACAAGGATTGACTAGCAACTTTTTGGCATTCCCTACTCTATGAATTTTTATGTAATTATTTCTTTCCAATAGTTTAAACATAGTGTCGCTTATAAAGCGGTTGGCAAAATATCGTTTATAATTTCGAGAAAGTTGGCTAATATTGATTCCTGATTCTATGGTGCAATCTTTTATTTCTGCTATAAAGGACTTAGCAAGGTCGAAGGCCGGGGATAACATAGCAATTTTGATATTTTTATAATTAAGATCTAATTGTTTTTCTGCCATTTGAACGCCTCTTAGTGATACTTCATGAACTACTTCATCGGAGTGTATAAAATCTATTAAAAACGCTTTCTTAACTAATAGGCCTCTAAATTTAGATAAGAATCCAGCAACTATTCCCATTTCCTCTTTAATAATCATCTTGTCTAGCTTTCTATTGTATTCGACTAAAAAGGCCTGAGCAGGTTTTGAAAATTTGATTATTGCAGGATTAATGTTGTATGCTCTCCAGTAAAGATTTTTAGCACGTTCTAAATCTTTCGGATTTATAATAGCATCTTTAAAATCTCTAATCTTTCCACTATCAAAACAAATAGAGGATCTCTGAAGGAATCCATCATCTGAATTTTGTCTTATTTGTTCAGATATCATGTGGCTAAACAGAGAAGGCTGAACATTTGCCATTAGTGAAATGCAGAGATGTTCTATATTAAAATCTGATCCTCCTACTGTTTGATGTCTATAGCTTGAAAGCCCTCCCCAAGCTTGCAATAAAAAACCTCGCAGTAATCCTGATGTTTCTTTTTCCATGTTTTTCCATAGCTGGCCTAATTCGTCTACGTTCATCAGAACACCTGATGGATTTTCTACCAGGATATTACCTAGTTTCTGCATGGTAAGGGAATTAACTATTATCTGAGGTCTGCAAGAGAAAATTGCAGACTCCTCTATTTTGAGTTCAGCTAGTTCTTTTCTTGCCTGTTCTGCCTCTTGTTCACATCCTTCAATTAAGGCCCTATGTAGATATTTCTCTTTATGTTTAATGATGGCGGCAAGTTCGCATCTTTTTTCGTTATTCTCCATTTCCTGTTTATGAGATTTCTTAACTATTTCTTTTTCGATCTCTTGAACAAAACTTAATACAGAGTTAGTGATAGGCGATTTTTTTCTACCTGGGGGAGCTATGAACATAGTCCATAAGTTTGCAGCCTCTTTCCATTTGAAGTCATTTTCTTTTGGTTGTATTTCTACCTTGTTTCCGATCAACCCTGATAGTGCCGTTTCTGCCTTATAATATACTGGTGCTAGATCGACTCCTAGATTTTCTTTTTGCCATAATATCCAAGGTCTCATTATTTCTGGAACTAAGTCTATACTCATATCTGGTATTATTTGTTCAAAGCTTATCGGCAAAGGTTCTTCCCACTCCAGCCCGTCTATCAATACTGATACTACCGTAGGCTTTGGTAATTCTATTTTATCATGAGGTTTGTTTATCTGAGTTACTGCTAATATATCGCAGTAGTATTTCATAGCATTTATTCTCATTGAATCAGTTCTGTGTCCTTTTGATTTATCTGCAAAGTATGGGTTCATTTTGTTTCTTGATTCATCGTGATCTAACAGTGATTGAATGGCCTCTTCAAGCGGTGTCTTAAATGCTATCAACTTAGATGCCAAGGTTTTCATATCGTTGTATCTATCGCCTTCATAGTCTCCATTCTTAACAATAGTTAGCGGCTTATTTTGGTCAAAATTAGTTTCCTGGCATAAGGATTCTGCTAGTGCTATTTGACCTGGATCAAATACTGGTAATTCGTATAGGTCGATATCTATTAACTGTTCCATTGAAGTCCATTTAAAAAACAATGGATCAGCGTTGCCATTTTGTGAGTGAAGGCTTGGTGGAATGACTACATATTTATTGGCGAAGAAAAACTCTACCGTAGCTTTCCCATCTCTTTTTACTGTTACAATCTGCCTTGGCGGTTCTGGATATGATTGATCGTCTAGATCTTTTCTTCTAAAGAATCTGGTCTCGCCTTTTTTACCTCTTTTCACACAAGGTGATTGTTGCATTTTAGCTAGTATTCTAGGATCATCGGTGTCGATATCCATGGCACAAATATTACTTTTAGGGCCTAATACCAGTGCTATCCCTGAGATATTTTGCATGGTTTTCCACGCATCTCTTTCTGCTTCAGTTGGTAAGCGGTTGGAATATTCTTGCCAACCTTTTATCCTGGTAACTTTCCCACTGAATCCACCATTGGTAATGGTTCTAAATACAGGAATAACTGACATATCGTTTTCGGAATATTCTTCCATTAGTTCAAATAATTTTGTTTTAGATAACATTTTTTAACTCCTCTAAAGTTTGCTCTACTGATCTAGCTAAGATATAAGTACCGCCTCTTGACTCTACTTCCCTTTTGAAATTTTTCTGTACGGGGGATAATTGTGAATTGCCCGTTTTTACCTCTATTGCAACGTAAAAAAGCAGTTTCA
Source organism: Campylobacterota bacterium (assembly GCA_003650125.1). Lineage (GTDB taxonomy): Bacteria > Bdellovibrionota > Bacteriovoracia > Bacteriovoracales > Bacteriovoracaceae > SMWT01. The sequence continues at coordinate 4,015 of QNFX01000039.1, read as the reverse complement.
TAGCTGAATGGGGATGAAGCAGATAAATATCGCTCTGCCCGTTTTTTCCAATCTTGATTGGTCTCCCGCTCTTGGTAAAAAACAATCCCACCGATGGTTGAAAGATAAGAGCCAGTGGGTATTCCTTTTGGATTGATATACATAATTCCCTCACTAAAATTTGATGTTGTCGGTACTTGCTCATAGTAAATGCCCTGGGAATGAGACTAGATTTGAAAACTTTTTGCAGATATCAACGCCAAATTCCTTTTTAAGTTGTTGGTATTCGTAGCTTGGAATCCATTTCTTTTTACCGAACCTGGCCGCTTTTCTAAGAGTTTTATATCTATTTAAGAAGTGTGTTTTTCTGATTTCTTCCTCGCTTACTTGGTGATGGATTAAATCACCTTCTACATAGTCTATATTTCTAACTTTTTTGTCAGCGAATCCGCACTGAGGGCAAGGCCCTAGAGTCGTGAAGATGAAATAGCATTTAGCACAGGTTCTCATCATTGGCAGGGGATCTAGTCTTTTCTTCCTTTTCTCTATAGTTGCAATTCTGGGCATATAGATTGAACCATGTCTTAATGTATTTCCAGCGTTATCTATTATTATACAATCTTTCTTACCTGGAAACGGCCTAAGGCCCCTGCCTATCGATTGGATATGCCAGATAACAGATCTAGTTGGTCTTGCTAACTGGATGCAAGACACCATGGGTATGTCGACTCCCGTTGACATTACATCGCAATTTGTGATTATCTTTATCAATCCTTGTGAAAGTTTGTTTAAAGCTTTTTTTCTTGCATCGAGGGAATCGTTAGCGTCTAAATGTACTGCTGATATTCCCTCGGCAAGGAATTTATCCCTAATCATTTTTGAGTGTTCCACGTTTACTGCGAAAAGAAGTGTTGCTCTTCCTTCTGCATGAGTTTTCCATGACTTAACAATATCGCCAATTATTTGACTCCCACTGGATGCCTCGAACAATTGCTTTTTGTTATAATCGCCACCGGAACTTTTTACCTGGGAAACGTCGATGCTTGAAGGGATATAGGTTCTCTCTGGTACAAGAAAACCCTGATCTCTCAATTCATACCCTTCTATCGGACAGACTATCTTTTGAAAGAAGGAATTGTCTGCATACGGTGTTGCTGTAAATCCCACAATATAGGACTTGTCGTACACCTCAAAAAGCTTTGGGTACTTAGCCCCCGATCCACGCACATCGTGACATTCGTCCACAATAACCAAGCAACGGGGATCGTCGCTATAATGATAATTACTACGGGAATGAATAGTGTCGATACTTGCGATTTGTATTTTCTCATTTGGTTTTTTCCTCCAGTGGTTCGCCATTAGTACTCCATGGGGAATCCTGAAATTATCAAGGTTTTTAGATGCCTGGTCTATTAGCTGTCTTCGTTTGACTACCACGATGACAGGAAGATTATTAATATAATGATCCCAAACGATAGAACTAAAAGTAATACTCTTTCCTCCCCCTGTTGAAAGATGGAAGATAACTCGCTTAAGTCCCTCTCTGAAAGACTGATGGATTTCATTTATTCCTTCCTTTTGGTATTTTCTTAAGTGCTGCTTTGTAAAAGTACTCTGCTGAGATTTCGCCATCTGTTTCTTCCTCGATTCTAAACGCTAGCATTAATGAAGGGGTGCTTTTGCCAGTTACTATATTATGTATAGCTGATGGGGTAACTCCCACCTTCACCGCAAATGAGAACCTACTCAGGCCTTCTCGTTTAAGATACTTAATCAGTTTAGTCATCACGTTAACTCCTTTGTTTTTAGTTGACAGCCTCAAATGTACGAGTTAACTTCTTTCAGGTCAACTAAAAAAGGAGATACTATGTTTGACTATCACAATTACTTAAATATATGCGAACAGGTAAAGGAATTGCAAAAAGCCAAGATCGGACTAGAGGTTGAGATGTATAAAAAACACTCACAGATAGTAAGAGATAACGAAGAGGGTCTAACTAAGATAGTCGATGGCGATTATACGGTTAAAATTACCAGAAAGATAAATCGAACAGTTAATCAAGATATCGCAGAAGAACTTGGAGGATTTGGACTAAAGACAAAATACTCATGGTCTAAAGCTGAGTTCGACAAACTATCACCGCTAGATAAAAAGGTAATGGCAAAAGCGATTACTGAAAAACCTGGCAAACCTTCTTTCGATGTGGAGATAAATCTATGATAGAGCAAGAAATTCTAGAGCTAATAAAATCTATTAAAAACAACACTGCACTAATAAAAAGCATAAAGACCATGGTGGCAAGTAACTCTGGAGACATTAGATATAACGAGGCAATATCAAGAGGAAGGACAGAGGGAGTTGTTTACCGAGTAGACCTACAAAACATGAAGGAAGCGGTACGCTCCTATGGAATGGATGTAAGGGCAAATAGAATGGCAATAAATTCAATGGCAGAGCAACAAGAAAAAATAATGGAAACGCTAGAACTGCTAATTGCAAAAGCCTATAACTTGGACAGGAGATAAAATGAAGCTAACTAACACAAAAGATGTGGCAAGTTCCAGGGTAAGTGCCTTAATTGTAGGGCCATCTGGAGTAGGAAAAACTTCCCTGGTAAAAACTCTTGATCCTGATAAGACCTTAATCTTATCAGCGGAGTCAGGACTACTTTGCCTCCAGGGAACTAACATTGATGTATTTGAAATCAACACAATGAAAGACCTGGATAAAGTTGAAGAGATCCTCGCTAATCCAAAAACTAAAGAGAGATACAAGAATGTCTTTATCGACTCTTTAACTGAAATTGGAGAAATGATTGTCAAGGAGCTAAAGAACGATCCATCAGTTAACGATCCTAAACAAGCTTTTAGGCTATGGGGCGAGTATGCCATGCATATATCTAACTATATAAAAACATTCAGGGACTTCTCGCCTTACAATGTTTTCTTTACGTGCCTGGATAGTCAAAAAACTGACGGTCTGGAAAAGATAACTACTTTCAACTTGCCAGGGCAGAAGATTAAGGACGATATTAAATCCTATTTCGATATCGTCTTTCAGTACAAAATCTATGGTGATGATGAAGGAAAGCCGCATAGAAAGCTAGTAACAGACATAGTTGAGGCCCCACTAGCAAAAGACCGATCTGGTAAATTAGATAAATATGAAGAACCACACTTAGGTAAAATACTAAGTAAACTCCTGGGAGGGAAGTAATGACAAAACTAAACTTGGATCTAAGAAATGTTAAAGAAAACAGCGGCGGAGGGGAAACTCTTTTGCCTCCAGGGAATTACAATGCAAAGATTGTTGACACTGAGATTGTTAATACCAAATCTGGATCTGCTCTAAAGATTCATTTTGAAGTAATAGAAGGTGAACATTCTGGTAGTGGATTTAGCGACTTTCTAAATATCGTGAACGCTTCAAAGCAAGCTGAGGATATCGCCAAGGGAAGATTAAAAGCTATCCTAAATCTAGGAGGCCATAAGAATCCTCAAGGGATCTCAGACTCTATTGAAATGCATGGCCTAATTCTTTCTGCTGTTCTAGAAAACAGAACAAATGGTGAATACACCAATAACGATGTTAAAGGTTACAAAAAGTATCAGTATAGCGGAGATACTCCTTCTAACGGTGCTGCTAAAAATGAAACAGCCAGCTTTATGAAGTCACCATCACAAGAAAAAGAATCAGTAGATAAAATGCCATGGGAGTAGTTCCCTAGCATAATTGGGGAGCGTGGATGTATAAGGTTGGCGCTCCCTTATTTTAAGGAGAGATTAACACTGAGGAGGAGTGATGGAGCACATACTAGAGTGTCCTTGGTTTTGGATACTGATAGGTGGTTTGTTGGGTAGTATAGTGGCCTTTATAATGCTGTTTTTGAAAGACGAGGAGGATGAGGATGAATAAACCATTAACTAACAAGGAGAAAATAATGGAAGAGAAATTTAACGGACTTAAAGAATTACTAGGTGAAACTGTAACACTATTTTGTGTAACTTATTTCTATCATGGAAAATTGGTAGCTGT
>QNFX01000038.1 GCA_003650125.1 Campylobacterota bacterium | reverse complement strand
TAATCGGTAAATTTTCAATATATGTTTCATCAGGGTTTTCGTTAATTTGCCAGTGCCGTTTACCCATTCCTTGGAAGATAAAAACATTATAGTTATCAATATGTGCACCAACACTTGAACCCTTTACAGAGTAAGTGGACATAATATCATCAAATTGCCATGTCGGGATAAAGTTAAGCATATCCTTTATTTGACGAAACTCTTTAAAATACAATTCTAAATTGTGAACAATAAGAGTCCACTTATCTTTCTCATTTCTTGGAAATTGATTTTTAGTGAAGGGGCCAAGCATTGCGTCCCAAGGAATTTCTTCTCTGGCCATTGTGACCATTCGAGTTTCAAAATTCTCATTTTGTGCCATCTCTAATAAATCTTGAGGGGTGGCCAAATGATCAACATTAGAAAAGGCCCGCTTAACAAAGAGAGGTTTTTTCTGCCAATAGTTCTGTAAAAAATTTTCAGGTGTAATTCCACCAAGAAATTGTTCAATTGTATTTTTCATGTGCGCAGCATAGATGAAATATAACGATTTTATTACATGATAAATATTAACTTATTACAGTTCTGTGACGTAATTACAGTAAATTACAGAAGACAGATCCCTCAATCGTTAATTTTGGTGTGTCTATAGCGGCGGGGAGACTTGCTGGGAAGTAGCAAGACGCCCCAATTTTATTTTGCCTAAAACTTCTACTTTTTTAAAATTATGTTTCTTGAAAAGATTGAAAGGACAATCCAAAAGATGGTTCTAAAGGTCATTGCTCCAACAGTTCTCATTTCATAAGGGTTATTAAAGAAGATGGTGATGCCAAAAGCAACAAATACTAACACTGTTGAGAGTGCTAAGGTCATCGCAAAATATACGGACCAATTTTTTTTAAGAAAGATACCAATTCCAGTTATAATATAGAAAAAACCAGCACAAAAATTAAACCAAAGAACAAAGGGAACGTAGTTCCCTGCAAATTGTTTTCCCGCTTCACCACCAAATAAAGCAAACCCCCCTGACTTTATAGTCAGTATGCCAAAACCAATAGCAAGAATGCTTAAAATAGTAGTTATTAACATGTTATTTTTTTTCATTTCTCTCATATGGAGCTCCGAAATTTTAGCAAAGGAAAATTATGATCAGTTATCGAGAAAAAATAAAAGACCTCTCGCTTGAGAGATCTTTTGAGATTTAAGCAAAGATTGGCCTAGTTTCGTGAAAACTTTTTATCTGAGGTTAAGGATTTTAAGAATGCCTTTACATCAGTGATAAAACCTCGCCCAACTTGACGGCCCAACTGATGTTTGGCCATTAAGCGAATTGCCTCATTTAAACTTTTTATTGATCCATCATGAAAATATGGCCCTGTTTCGGCCACATTCCTAAGTGAAGGAACCTTGAAGACTTTTTTATCGTCAGGATTTTTTGTAACAGTGAAGCGCCCAAGGTCCTTTGTTGGATATTCCTCAACAGATCCTAAGAGTTGATAAGAGTTTCCACCTAAACCTGGCCCACTGTGGCAAGAAACACAATCCATGTGCATGAATTTTTTAAGCCCTCTTTTTTCTTGAGAAGTTAATGCATTCATATTCCCATTTAAAAAATCATCAAAACGTGAAGGAGTCATGAGTGTCTTTTCAAATGCCGCAATAGCAACTCCTATATTATTATATGTGAGTGGCCGTTTTTGTTTTGGGAAAGCTTTTTTAAAGGCCTTAACATACATGGAAATGGAGCCAATCTTTTTCACTACTGCACTCTTGCTGGGCATACCCATTTCAACTGGATTTAAGATCGGTCCAAGTGCTTGTTCTTTTAAATCTTTTGCTCTCCCATCCCAAAATTGAGCAATATGGATAGCAGCATTAAATGTAGTAGGAGAATTTCTATCACCATGCTTGCCTTCATGCCCTGGAGAAGTGCTTTTATTATCGACCCCAAAGCTATCTAGTAGGTGGCATGAATTACAAGATATTGTGTCATTTACTGAGAGTCTTTTATCTAAGTATAATTTCTTACCAAGTGCGATGAGTTTTTTGTTTTTGTTTATATCTATAACACTATGGTCAATAGGTTCAAAATAATCTTTTATATCAACCATGTCGGCCTTACTTAATAGCGTATTACGACCTTGCCCTCGACCATGACCTTGCCCTCGACCATGACCTTGCCCTCGAGCATAACCTTGCCCTCGACCTCGTTGCGAATAAGAGTTCTGTGAAAGTCCTAATAAAAAAACACCAATAATGGCCAACTTACTATAATAATTCATTTTTACATTTTTCCTTTTGTCAGAGATAAGAAAATTAAGATGTTATATAATGTTTTTTTTATAACGATATGAAAAGATATTATTGTTGCTGTTGGTTGTAATCTTTTTGCAGCTAATATTTACTTTTTGATGTTATAATCTCTCACCATTTTTTAGTAGAATTCACCACTGCGGATTTTCTTGCCAAACCATCTCCTATAGTGGTGAGTTGCCCTTATTTTTATTCTATTTCTCTCAATATATAAAGTGGCAGCTGCAGCAAAGTTACACCTCATATATCCACAATTAAAAATATAATCCTTTATTTTGGTCCCACTCGCTGAAGCGCCACCTTCGTTGAGATTTAATTTATAAAGGGAGGCGATATCCTTTCCTGGTAATATTGGAGCTGCTTTAGAATCATTATTAAAGTTTACTACATAGAGTTCCTTCGTTCGGCAATCTTCAATGATCGATTGGTTTTGTTTCGCCGAGAAATTGAGAGGTCTACTAGGCTTAAATTTATCTAATATATTTGCCGTTTTAGAAATTGATACTTTACTACCGTGAATTAATATATATCTTTGATCGCTTCTCCTCCTATGAAATGAAATCCCCATTCCAATGGTCATCTGAATTTTAAAAAGTTCTTTAGGATTTTTAGGATCTCTAACATCATAAAATTGAATATAGTCTGGACCGCTGGTTTTGTAGGCCTGATTAGGAACGGCCAATACATCTCCCGCAACTGATATTCCACCTGGATGCCAAAGATTTCCTTTTCCAATAATCATTTTTTTTACAACTCTGCCTCTGTTTATAACAAATAGATGCGCCTCTTTTCTTTTGAAATCACCTCCAGAGATAATAAAATTATTTGATCCCTTTAATTTTGCTATTCCTTGAAAGTGATTATCTAAACCAAGAGTGTTTTTATTAAATAAACTCATTCTATAATTTTGACTATGAAATACTCTCGAATTGACGTTGAAATCATAATACCTTCTGGGCCTTTTTCTCATTCTGTCTAAACTCTTTTGTATATTATTTGCACATTGAGAGTAAGAGTGGCTTTTAAATCCATATGACTTTTTAGGTACAGTAGGTTTCTTTTTTTGCCAAGGCCATCTTATAGGTCTAGGTCGCTTCGATCCTCTTGAGGAAGTCTCAAATGAAAGAAGAGATAAAATTAAAAGTATATAAATATTCATTAGGAAGTTCTCCTTAAATTAATGGCCTTGCATTTTTAAATATGTTTCAAGTCCAGATGGAAGGGTCCCTTCTTTTTGGAGCTTTTTTATTAACTTAGAACTATTTTTAGGGTCAATCTCAAAGTAAGTTGAAATAATGGATCTCGAAATATTCTCATTATTAATATTATTAATAATATCTATTGTTTCCGCCTGAATAAGAGAGTCATTTTCTTTACTTGCGTGTAGATAAGTTGCAAATATTTGTGATGAGGATTTAATTCCGGTTTTAAGTGCTGATTCACTTTTATCGATTAACAAAATAGTGCTATTGGTGAATTTTTGTAATTCATTTAAAGCAATTTTTCTTACTTGATCTTCTTTTCCTTTTATTTGGGCCATTTTCATAAATAGCATCCCTTTGACTCTTGTTGGGATATGATCTCTATAATTTGTAATTAGCTTTGATATTTCATCTAGCGATTCATCAGGATTCTTTGATATTTTTTCATCTAGAGTAATTTCTGCTTTATCAAGATTATCAGCGTCTAGTGACGTTGATAAAGAGTTATTTAGGATATAAGAGATTAATTCTTCAGATATTTTAACTTGAGTAAGGTCAAGACCAAACTTCTTTTGAAATAAATTTAGGGGCGATTTTATCTCTTTTGGTGATAGGGTATCTTTTGTTGCCTCACGAGGGACAGAAGTCTCAATAACTTCCTCACTAGATTGGTCCTGTGACTTCTCTAGTATGGATGAAGTCGAACTTTCTTGTGGGGAATCCTTTGAGAAATCAAAAGAAATAAAGAAAACACCTGCTATTATAAAAATAAGCAAAATTATAATATATTTGGCCATGAATTCTTTCCTCGATCTATTTTATTTATTAGTAAGATAATTTCTTCCTAAATATTATCGGAGATATTATTTTTTTTTAAAATTAATTATGGAAAAGCGATAATAAAAAGTATATTGAGGTGGTACTTATTTGTTATTACGAGTATTAGGAATAACAATATTTATTGAATTAAATTAAATCTTGAGGAGCATCTTATGAAGATCAAAGCTGCCGTTGCCTGGGGCCCAAACCTACCGCTTAAAATTGAAGAAGTTGATTTGGAAGGGCCAAAAAAGGGCGAAGTGTTGATAAAAGTAATAGCTTCTGGTGTTTGTCATACAGATGCTTACACTCTTTCAGGAGAAGATCCAGAAGGTTTATTTCCTGTGATATTAGGACATGAAGGAGGTGGAATTGTAACTGAAATTGGCGAGGGAGTCACAACTTTAAAAGTAGGTGATCATGTGATTCCACTTTACACTCCAGAGTGTGGCCAATGTAAATTTTGTAAATCAGGAAAAACCAATCTTTGTCAAAAAATAAGAGAAACTCAAGGTCGGGGGCTTATGCCTGATGGGACGAGCAGGTTTTCAAAAGATGGCCAACTTATCTATCACTATATGGGCACATCTACTTTCGCTGAGTACACTGTAGTTGCTGAAATTTCTTTGGCCAAAATAAGTAAAGATGCCCCACTAGAAAAAGTATGTCTGCTCGGTTGTGGCGTTACAACGGGAATTGGCGCCGTTTTTAATACAGCTAAAGTGGAAAAAGGTGCAACTGTTGCAGTCTTTGGTCTCGGTGGTATAGGACTATCGGTGGTTCAAGGTGCTAAAATGGCAAATGCAGGGAGAATTATTTGTATTGATATTAATGAAGATAAATTTAAAATGGCCAAAAAGTTTGGAGCAACTGATGTAATTAATCCAAAAAACTTTGACAGGCCCATTCAAGAGGTTATTTGTGACTTAACAGAAGGTGGGGTTGATTATTCTTTTGAATGTATTGGAAATGTCGATGTGATGAGGTCCGCGCTTGAATGTTGTCATAAAGGTTGGGGGGAATCAATTATCATTGGTGTTGCAGGATCAGGAAAAGAAATAAGTACTAAACCTTTTCAACTGGTTACCGGAAGAGTGTGGCGAGGAACTGCTTTTGGTGGAGTTAAAGGTCGCAGCGAACTTCCAGGATACGTAGATAAGTATATGTTGGGTGAAATAAATCTAGATGACCTGATAACTTTTAAACTCCCGCTAGAAGAAATCAATAAAGCTTTCGATTATATGCACGCAGGAAAAAGTATTAGAACGGTTCTTGATTTTGGCCATAAAGTTGATGAGGAGAAGCTATGATTTACATATTACGCATTATAATTTTAGGGCTCTATTTAGGACTCACAGGTCTTATGGGGATTATCATCTCCCTCCTTAGGCCTTTTAATCCAAGTAATCCTTACGCCTTCGCCAGACTTCTCACCATATTTGGTTTTAAGCTTGGGGGTTGTAAATTTAAAATAAAAAATAAAAGTGGATTAATAAAACACAAGCCTTGTCTCTATATTTCAAATCATCAATCTCTCTTTGATGTTATTACCTGTGGTGCCATGGTCACGCCAAGAACGGTGAGCGTGGGGAAAAAAAGTTTAAGGTGGATACCTTTTTTTGGTCAATTTTACTGGCTTTCAGGAAATATCCTAATCGATAGATCAAATAAAAAAAAGGCCTTAAAAAGTATGGACGTGGTCACTAAATCTCTAAGAGAAAAAAATATTTCAGTTTGGATATTTCCTGAGGGAACACGAAGTAAAGGACAAGGCCTTCTTAAATTTAAAAAAGGTGCCTTTTATACCGCCATAAATGCCCAGGTTCAGATTGTTCCCATTGTGATTAGCTCTTATGATAAATTTTTAGATTTAAGAAAACTAAATGCGGGAAATATTGTGGCCGAGGTTTTAGATCCGATAGAAACTAAGGGTAAAACTCTTGAAGATATTAACGATCTTTTAAATGAGTGCTACCTAAAAATGAATGATTGTTTTAATAAGCTAAATGATGAGTTAGCGAAGAAAGAAAGGCCTCTCTAACGAGAGGCCATAAATTATTTTTCGCTACAAAAACATTTATAAACCAGACCCGCAAGTATCGCTCCTACTATTGGGGCCACCCAAAAGAGCCATAATTGTGAAATCGATGCGCCTCCAGCAAAAATTGCAACACCTGTTGATCTAGCAGGATTCACAGAAGTATTAGTTACCGGAATACTAATTAAATGAATTAGAGTAAGACCTAAACCAATGGCGATTGGAGCAAAACCTGCAGGTGCTCTTTTATCCGTTGAACCTAAAATGATCATTAAAAACATAAAAGTCATCACCACTTCACAAACAAGAGCTGCAATCATGGAATATCCACCAGGTGAGCTGGCGCCAAATCCATTGGTAGCAAAGCCGGCGGTTACATCAAATCCCGCTTGTCCGCTGGCAATTACATATAAAATCGCAGCACCGGCAATACCTCCTAAAACTTGGGAGGTTATATAAGGAACGAGTTCTTTTGCCTCAAACCTTCCACCGGCCCAAAGTCCTAAGGAAACAGCAGGGTTTAAGTGACATCCTGAAATATGCCCAATAGCGAAGGCCATGGTGAGAACTGTTAGTCCAAAAGCAAAAGAGACTCCTAAGAGTCCAATACCAACTTCTGGAAAGGACGCTGCCAGAACAGCACTTCCACAACCACCAAGAACCAGCCAAAAGGTTCCCATAAATTCTGCACCCATTTTCTTTAAATCCATTTAATTCTCCTTAAATTTTATACTTAGTTAATTTTAATATTGTACGGGTTATATGCAAAAAAATTCAGGAAATTAAGCAATAGACCGAGGGGTATAGTCAGTTAAACTGAAGGAGAAGGAAATGAAGATTTTATTAACATGGTTGTTTATTTTTTCGACAACATCTGTTTATGCCTTAGATAAGCAACTGCTTAAGGAGGCAAGGCAGGCAATTAATGTATTAAAATCAGCAGATCCAAATCTAAAGAGTGTCTTTAGTAGTGCCCATGCCTACGCCGTTTTACCAAATGTTGGGCAAGGGGGATTTATAGTAAGTGTTATTCATGGAAACGGCATTGTCTTTAAGGGAGGTAGTCCAATTGGCTCAACCGAGATGAAGCAGGGATCAGTGGGGTTCTCCATCGGTGGGAAATCTTTTATTGAAGTGATCTTTTTCCAAAATTCTCAGTCCCTTAAAAACTTTACTGAGGGAAATGCCAAGTTTACCGCGGGCTCGAGTCTCTATAATTTAGTTAAAGGAAAGCCTCAAAAGGTAAAATATAAAGAAGGAATGGCAGTTGTAACCATGGTTAAAGGTGGGCTTATGTTAGATACCAGTATTGGCGGGCAGGATTTTGACTATAAAGCAAAGTGATATTCATCAAAGATAATTAATTTCAAGCCCTGTATGAACTATTCCCTTGGAGATGAAATATTTTCCTGTGAAGAGATTATCTCCAAGTATTTTTTTTTCAAACTCTCTTTTTGCCCGAATTTTAAAAGTTTTATCTTTAGAATTAATTTCCACAATCTGTGCATGTTCAAAGTAGAAAAAACTCTTGGTGAGAGGGTATACTGCCTTAAAAAAACATTCTTTGGCAGAGTATGCCAAGGTAACAAACTCCTGGATATCTCCAAAAATTAATTCTTTTTCTTTATCAAATAAAATATTATTTATCATCTCCCTCGCCAAACTTGGAGAAACGATAAACTCACAGTCATGTCCTATGGATTTGATACTTTTATCAATTGAAATTGCTACTGAGATAAAATTTTTGCTATGGGTGATGGAGCCAACTGTATTTTTGGGCCATATAGGCGTTCGATCCTCATTTGATAAAATATGATCAACCTCTATGCCTTTAGAGGCCAAGGCCTTAATGGCACAAAAACGTCCCGCAATGTATTCGGCCTTTCTTGAATCAGAAAAACGTCCATGTATTGGTTCTAAACTTGGATAGTTTTTTAAAACGGCGTCGGTATTAAAAAAGGCCGAGAGATGTTTAATTTTATCTGAAAAAATGGGTGGTGGTTTTACCCAGTTAAAATCCATACAATATGGCCCCTAAATTTAAGGCAGTCTGCTTTATTGGATGGGTTTAAATCACATAATGAAAGGGAAAATAAAGGTTTTTATTTAGTTTGATGTATTTTAAACAGGGTATTGTGATCTATATGGCCAAGTTCATTTTCAATAATTAAGTATAGGTGGGGTTTTTCTAGGAATTGGACTACTGTCCCAGGTGATTCTAGTTAGTTACCAGATAAGTATTTACAATTTATTGATTTAACGCTACGAAAGAAGGTCTTATGCGAGGCAATTCATTTGGTAAATTATTTTCTCTGACCTCCTTTGGAGAATCCCATGGCAAGGCCTTGGGAGTGGTTATTGATGGAGTTCCCTCAAACCTCTCATTCTCTTTGGAGGATCTTCAAAAAGAACTAGATCGCAGGGCGCCAGGAAAACTTCCAGGTACAACTTCTAGGGCCGAGCCCGATAAGGCCGAAATTCTATCTGGAATTTTTGAAGGAAAAACTCTAGGGACCCCAATTGCTGTTATTGTCCAAAATCTAAAACAAAAAAGTAGTGACTATGAATCCTTAAAGGATGAATACCGTCCAGGGCATGCAGATAAAACAACCCTTTTAAAATATGGAATTCGCGATCACCGTGGTGGTGGTCGATCAAGCGGCCGAGAAACTTTATCTAGAGTTATCGCCGGGTATTTTGCAGGCCTTATCATACCTAAAGTAAAAGTCAGATCTTTCATCAATAAACTTGGGCCTTTTGAAACAGAAAAAAATCCCCAGGAACTAATCTATTCAGATGATCCCTACATACTTTCTTTTGGTGAAAAAAGAGAAGAGGTTATTAATTTTTTAAATAATCTGAAAAAAAATGGGGAATCGGTTGGTGGTCGAGTTTCTATTTTAATAGATGATTGTCCAAAAGGTCTTGGTGAACCCGCCTTTGATAAACTTAAGGCCGATTTGTCCAAGTCTCTTTTTTCAATAGGAGCAGTTACCTCTGTTTCACTAGGAAAAGGATATAGTATGGCCGATTATTCTGGATCTGAAATTTCAAATGATCCAACGAATTTCGGGGGAATTGAAGGTGGAATTTCAAATGGAGAGAGAATTTTTTTAGAAGTCACTTTTAAGCCAACTTCAACCGTTGGGGAGAAGGCCAAAGAGGGAAGGCATGACCCTTGTATTATTCCTAGAGCGCTTCCTGTAGTTGAGTCAATGGTTAAAATCGTTTTGGCCGATCACTTTTTAAGACAAAGAGCTTATGAAGGAATTTAAATCAACTAAATTTCATTTTGGGCCCATCACTGAAACTTTTAATAACATTAGTTCATATATTATCGTCGATGAAAATATCTATAATATTTATAAAAATCATTTTAAAAAAGAATCAGTCTATATAACTCCTGCTGGAGAAAGTTGTAAAAACTTTAAAGAAGTAGAAAAGTGTCTAAATTTTTTTTTGGATAAGGGAATTAATCGAAAGTCGCATCTAGTAGTTATAGGTGGTGGGGCAACTAGTGATTTTGGTGGTTTTGTAGCATCGATTCTTCTTCGTGGCATAAGTTTTAGTATTATTCCCACATCTCTTTTGTCTATGGTGGATTCAAGTATTGGTGGGAAGACCGCAGTAAATACCATTTCAGGCAAAAATCTGATTGGGGCCTTTCATCTGCCGGAAAATATCTGGATAGATCTAGACTTTTTAAAAAGCCTTCCATCGCAGGAAATAGAAAGTGGGATGGGGGAAATTCTAAAATACGCTTTTTTAAATGATGAAATTTATCAAACCGTCAAAAATAAAGCTCCTATAGAAAAGATAATAAAAGCTTGTGTTTATTATAAAAACCAAGTCGTGAAATGTGACTTTTTAGAGGCCGGTAATCGAAAGATTTTAAACTTAGGTCACAGTATCGGGCATGCTTTAGAGGTTCACTACAACCTCTCTCATGGTGAGGCGGTTAGATGGGGAATCTTTCTTGTTTTTAATATTTTTAATCTAAATGATCTTAAAAAAGAATTTAAAGGATTAAATCATATCCTCTTTGGAAGTTATAAAAAACCTAGCTGGCTAGGCAGTGATTTAGATGTGGCAAGTCTAATGGATTTGGTTAAAAAAGATAAAAAGAAAATAAGTAATGATAAAATCGAATTGGTTATTCTTGAAAAAATAGGTAAACCAAAACTTATGCCTATGACCTTTAGTGAGCTACAAAACCGACTGGAAGAGATTAAACATGAACTCGGTTAAAGTAGAACCTGGATATTTAAAAAAGAAACTAAAAGTTCCTACTTCAAAATCCTATGCCAATAGGTTGCTGATTCTTGGGGCCTTAACTCCTGAGCTTTTTAAAATTGAATCGATGCCTTTTTCAACTGATGTAACAAGTCTGGTTAATTGTTTGAAAGAAATCGGACTTGATATAGAATTAAGCGGGGATTGCTTAACTCTTAAAAACTCTTTTCCCGAATGTGAAAAAGATTCTAATGTTTTTTTAGAACCTGGAGATGGTGGAACTACGACAAGGTTTTTAATAGGTCTTCTGGCCAGAGGGAAAAAAACTTATAGAGTTAAACTATCTTTAGAAATGAGTGTTAGGCCGATGGATGATCTAATTCATAACCTCTTAGAGCTTGGAGTTTATGTAAAAAAAACTGAGGACATATTAGAAATCAAAGGGCCTTATAAATTAAAAGAACAAATTACGGTAGAAGGTAACAAGTCGACCCAATTTGCTAGTTCACTGGCCTTGGCCTTAGCAGATAAAAAAACGACCATAAAAATTAATAATTTAAGAAATTCCAAAACCTACTTTTCCTTAACCAACTCTCTGATCAAGGATTTTAAAAAGGGACAAAGAAACTTTAGAGTACCCCTAGATTTTAGCAGTCTTTCTTATCCATTTGCTCTTGGGTTAATTGGTGGAGATATAGAAGTTCAAGATTTCGCCATGGACCGGCTTCAGGCAGATGCTAAATTACTAGATTATTTTAAAGATTTCATCAATATAGAAGAAGGCGTTTTAAAAATTAATAACCTAGTAAATCTAGAACCTGTTGAGATTGATTGTTCAGACTGTTTAGACTTGGTCCCTGCCTTGGCCTTTATTTGCTCCAATATTTTAGGAAAAAGTATTTTAAAAAACTTAGAGGGCCTTTTGTTTAAAGAGACAAATAGAGTTAAAGAAATCATGAATTTACTCACCCTTTTTAACGTATCGCATCACTTAAGTTCAGGTTATTCTCTAGAGATTGTGGGGTCTTCTCAAAAATCTGGTTTTGTGGAGTATGACTGCCCGCAAGACCATCGTATGGCCATGACTGCATTTTTATTCATGAAAAGAAATAGTGGAGGCATTATTATTAATGCGAGCTGCGTCAAAAAGTCCTTTCCAGGTTTTTTTACCTCATTATCCTGATTGCTCTCTTTATTACAGTATATCTTTACAAGTTTTTTATAGCGCTCTATGCTACCGATGCTTATTAAGGGGGCGTTATGGATGTATATTACAAAGAATACTTAGGGTTAGAGGGTCTTTTAAATTCTCAAAAAGAACGTTCTAAAAGACATGATGAAACACTTTTTATCATAGTTCACCAGGCCTTTGAACTTTGGTTTAAGCAGATACTTCATGAATTTGATTCCATCATTGATATTTTTTCTCAGGATTCATTTAAAGAGAAAGATTTAGGACTTTGTCTTTCTAGATTAGAGCGAGTTACAAAAATTCAAGGACTATTTCTTCCTCATTTGGAAATTTTAGAGACCATGTCTCCTATGGATTTTTTAGAATTTAGAGATGAAATAAGGCCTGCCTCTGGCTTTCAAAGTATTCAATTTAGAGAAATTGAGCTTAAGATGGGACTTCCTAAAGAAGTTAGTACCGTTTCAGATAGAACTTATTTTTTAGAAAAAATGATTAAAAAGGAAGACTTAGATTATCTTGAAGGAATCGAACAAGAAAAATCACTCTTTGACCTTCTTGAGAACTGGCTAGAGAGGATACCCTTTATGCTTAATGAAAGGTTTTCTTTTTGGGATCAGTATAAAAAATCTGTGGAAATTATGTTGGCATCAGAAGAGCTTCGAATTCAAAACAATCCTCTACTTAGAGAGTTTGAAAGCAAAATGCAGATGGAAAGCTTGGAAGGGACTAGAGAAACTTTTGATTGTTTATTCAGTTCTGAAAAGTATTCATCTCTTGGTAGAAGACTGTCTCAAAAAGCGACGTTAAGTGCTCTCTTTATTCTTCTTTATAGAAATGAGCCAATTCTTCATATTCCTTATAAATTTTTATCTACCTTAATGGATTTAGAAGAAAATTTTACAGCTTGGAGATACCGTCATGTTCTCTTGGCACAGAGAATGCTGGGAACTAAGATTGGAACTGGTGGATCCTCTGGGGCCGCTTATCTAAAAAAATCTGCCGATAATAAAAAAATATTTGAAGATATTTTAAATTTATCCACCTATATTATTCCAGAGTCAAAAAGACCTCTCATTCCAGCTGAAGTAAGGAAAGACTTGGGGTTTTACTTTGAAGAACACTAAGTCCACGAAAATAAATCCAAGTATTCAAAAAAGCTCTTCATCCCCAATGTTTGAGGGGACCGTAGTGAAATTAATTGAGGGGCAAGCGAGAAAAACTCCTTCAGCTACTGCTTTAAAATTTGAAGAGGTCTCTCTAACTTTTAAAACATTTGTTGAGTATTCAAATATCTTGGCCAATCAGTTAAAAACTTTAGGGGTAGGTCCAGAAATTAAAGTTGGAATAATGCTTCCAAGGTCAATGGAATTGATCATAAGTATGTATGGTATTTTAAAATCGGGAGGTGCTTTTACTCCTATAAATCCTTATGATGCGATGGATAGGATATCCTATATTATTAATGATTCTGGTATTTCCGTTTTAATTACTTTTGATGAGTATTTAACTGATGAGATAAAAAACTTTGATCTCTCTTTAATTAAAGTTAAGTTGAAGAAAAATAATATCTTTTCTCATAAAATAATAAAAACCAAAGAGGCAATGGATTCTATTGAGGGGAACGCAAAAGGCGATATCTCAAAAAATCTAGCTTATGTTATTTATACATCTGGGACCACGGGAAAACCAAAAGGTGTTATGATTGAACATCGAAATCTATTTGCACTGATGAACAATTATATTCCGAAGATTGATGAAAATGATCGTATCTTACAAAGTATGAGCCCAACTTTTGATGGCTGTTTATACCAAATATTTCCAAGCCTTTGTTTTGGGTCTACTTTAGTTCTTTGGAAAGATAATATCTCTCACGCTATTAAAAAAGAAAAGATTTCTTATACCTCTATCACCCCCTCCATGATAGAGCTCTTTGGGCCAGATGATCTGATTCATCTTAAAAAGATTATCACTACAGGTGAAAAATTGATCACCGAGGTTGCAGCAAAATTCCCCTCTTCAGTTGAAATTTATAATGGTTATGGCCCAACTGAGGCCACTATCGCCACCACTATTACCAAAATCACAGACTCAAAAAAAATTCATATTGGGGGAATGTACGGACATGTGGTCCTCTACATCGTAAATAAGGAAATGAAGCTTTGCAAAGTGGGGGAACCTGGTGAACTTTTGATTGGCGGTGAAGGAGTTGGTCGGGGATACCTAAACCGTCCTGAGCTTACTAAAGAGAAATTTATTGAAAATCCTTTTGGTGAGGGAAGGCTTTATAAAAGTGGAGATCTGGTTCAGTGGGATAATGATATTGAATTGAATTTTTTAGGGCGAATAGATCGGCAGATAAAGCTAAGAGGCTATAGACTCGAGTTAGATGGTATTGAGAGTACTATCTCAAAATTTCCGGGAATTATGGGAGTTTTTTGTAAAGTATATTATAATTCACTTGTGGCCCATGTGGTTCCAGAAAATATTAATGGTGAAGATTTAAAAGCTTTTTTAAAAGACAAGCTCTCTCCTATGGCCATTCCTGGGCGAATTATTACCCATTATAAATTCCCCTTAACTAGTTCTGGAAAAGTAGATGATAAGGCCTTAGATAAATCATTTGTCATTGAAGATGATGAAGTTTTTATTCCCTTAGATGATTTTGAAAAAAATATTGCAGAGATTTGGAAAAGATCTATTGTGTTTTATAAGAATGAAAATAGAGACGTACAGGTTAATGATAACTTCTTTGATCTTGGTGGTAATTCCATTAACGCTATGAATCTCATCGCAGAGATTCAAAAAAGTCTAAAAAGTAATGATGTCCCTTTAGGCCTTATCTATGAAAATCCAACGATTAAGATTTTTTGTCAGTCCTTAAGAAATCGGTCTGAAAATGATCATGAGAAAGTTAAAATTACATTTAAAGATTTTTTGGATTTTATAAGAGTATTGCCGACTATGGCGATAGATGCAATATCCGTTTTAGGAAGACCTTTTCTACTTTTGGCCCTCTGTTTTGTTAATCCCCTTTTTCTTGTTATTTACCCTATAGAAATCTTGCTAAATAAAACAGGCAGGGTGTTTTCATTTAACTTCTTATTTAAAATTAGTAACTTTTTAAATCTCAACAGGTTCTTATATAAAGATGTTGAGATATTAGAAGAAGCTCCCATTAGTGATAAGAGATCGTCCCTAATATGTTTGCATCCACATGGTCTCACAAGTCATCATTGCGGTTTTTTAATCAACTATCTTTTAAAAAGAAATATTGATTTTAGGATTACTTTTGATGCTTGGGATTTTAAAATTCCACTTAACTTCACTTACAATGTATTTAAAGGATTAGTTCCGGCCAGTGAGAAGACTTATCGTTGGGCCTTTGAAAACAATATTAGTCTTTTTGTAACCCCAGGAGATACTCCAGAATATTGGGAAACTGATAATCCTAATACCATGGTGTTAACCCCTAATAAGTCCTTCTTTAAAATGGCCCTAAAAAATGGAATGCCCATTGTTCCGATTTATGTTTACAATCTTCATAAATCATTTAAAACCTATCCCAACCTGATGAAGATAAGAAATTCATACAAATGGTTGAAAAGTATTTTCAATATTCATTTCTTTACAGGACGTTTAGGCCTTCCAATTCCTTTTAAGACAAATTTAAGATATGCCATCGGTAAAACCATTGAGGTTGGAAAAAACGAAAATCCATCTTGGAAAGAGGTTGATGAATTGGTAGAAAAATACTCTAAGGCCTATATAGAATTATTTAATCGCCATAAATCAGTTGAAGATTCTGACTTAAATATTAAATAGTTTCCTTTTATCTAACTTATTTCTAAGGACTTTGCATCAATAGGAGTATGTTTTTTATATAGATTTTTAAGTGATGAGACATAGAGCTCATAGAGTGCTTCCACTTCTTCCCAGCTAGGATTGCTGTTTTGTACAACTTTTATAGGTTCCCCTATGACCATTTTTAAGTCTTTTCTAAAAGGTATGGGAAGACCCCATCTGCCACGGAAAAAGGGCAGGAAAGCAGATCCAGGGGCCACTGGAAGTTTGTCCCAGGCCTTAAGGAGGTTGGGGTAGAATTTAAAGGTTTTATGCATATTAAAGGCATAGACTGGAACCAGAGGCATTCCGGTTTTTAAAGCAATTTTAAAAAGATTTATATTGTGACGGAGGTAGAGTTTCGCCTCAAGATGTGAGCCAAGCCATTCTGGTTTTTCACCAGGAGTGACTACAATACTTTGACCTTTTTCTTTGCACTTAACATAGCTCTCTTCCATTCCCTGAACATAACCGACAAGTCCATGGAGGGTTCTATTTAAGGGGAGGTTCATCTGGACCTTATCAAAGGCCACCTTAAAATCAATTCCGTTTTTACTCAGATGTCCCGCCAAAGGATAAAAATGACAATCGGTCACTCCATGGGGATGTAAAGAGATAATGGCCCCTTTAAAATTAGTGTTCCCTTTTATTTCAACGTTTTTAAAGGCGACTTTATTCAAGAATTTAGAATAAATAATTTTACGCAGGAGTGGGATTTCAATAGGTCCTGTAATATTTAAAATAAGGTATTCAATCAGAGCAAATAAAATAAAGGGTGGATAAACAACCACTAAGATAAGAAAGGTCCAAAAGGGAATGAAGATTCCGATGGAAAAAATGGCCATGGAAGGAAGGCACTTTAAAAAATCCAGAGTGAGTTTAAATACTCCACCAAGGTCCTCTAAAGATTGCTTCTTAGTAGCTTTTCCTTCCCATAGACCTAAGGCCAATACAAAACTTTCAAAATGGGGATTTTCATAAAGTAGCTCTAAAGGAATCTTAGGATTAGAAAGTACTCTTCGCATTTTTCCCGTTAACTTCATCACGTGAAGTGAGGTTCCGCCAAGATCAAAGAAGTTATCTTCCATGAAAATTTGATTATTTCCCGGTAAGATTGACTGCCATAGCTGGGCCAATAATATTTCTCTCTCTCTCTTTGGGAGGACTCCTTGCCTTAAAGAATCTTTAAAAGGATCAGGAAAAGAAGAACTATCTATTTTTCCTGAGTGAGTAAGGGGGAATTTTTTAAGAAATACAATTTTTGTAGGAATAGCATAAGGAGGAAGCTGCTTTTTTAAAAAAGTGATCAGTCCCTTTTCATCAGGGGAGCTAGTGACCACATAGGCCACCAGGTTATCACCTATAATCCTTGCGTGAGTTCCTTTAATTTCATTGTAACCATTTATTAATAGTTCGAGTCCATCAAGCTCTACTCGGTGTCCACGAATTTTTACCTGCCGGTCAACCCGTCCGATAAATTCCATAAATCCGGGTTTTACCCATCTGGTCCGGTCACCACTTTTATAAAGTCTTCCCTTACCAAAAGGATTATCAATAAATTTTTCATTAGTAAGTTCAGGGCGATTAAGATAACCACGTGCCACAAAATCACCCGCGATCCAAAGCTCACCAGATTCGCCATCACAAGCTAACGTTCCATCTGGTTTTACCACATAGTACTCAACACCTTCTAAAATGGTTCCAATATTTTGTTTTTTCCACTGATTTGATTGATTGAGGGTACAAATAATAGTCGTTTCTGCTGGCCCATAACCCACATAAAGACTTGAGTACGGGGCAAATCTAGCGATTAGTTCATCAGGGCACTTTTCTCCAGCAACAGAGATCGCTTTTAAATGAGGAAGCCTTGAAGGCTCCATCAAAGAGGCAGTGCTAGGAGTTCCCATGTAATGGGTAATATTATAAGTCTCCATCATCTCGGCCAAATCACCGGTTCCAAGAACTAAGGTGGAGCCATTGCATAAGCTTAAAAACATAGTTCCTACAGCGAGATCAAAATGGATATTGGGATTTTGCAACCAACGATCACTAGTGGAAACTTCAAAGGCATCTCGCATGGTTTTTATGAAAACAGAAAGGTTTAAATGCTCTAACATTACCCCTTTAGGGCGTCCGGTAGTTCCGGAAGTATAGATGATGAAGGCCAGGTTATTTGGTGCTACATCTGGGAGGATGGCATCCTCTTTATTGCTGATTGGATTATTCTTATAACTTTTTATAAACTCTTCTTCGCCAAGGTCCAGTTTCCAAAGAGCGGCGGAAGTTAAATTCTCGATTTTTTCCAGAGTCTCACTATTTCCAAGAACAAATCTTCCCACTAAATCTTCAAGAATGAATTTAATCCGCTCATTTCCATCCCCTGGATTGACTGGAACATAAACTGCTCCCGCTTTCATAATGGCATAAGTGGCCACCACCAGTTCAAAACAAGGGGGTAACATAACCACAACTTTATCTTCTGTGTGGATTCCGTTTTGTCTGAGCTTTAATGCTAACTCATCAGATTTTTCTTCTAATTCTTTATAGGTGAAATATTTATCCCCCATCTGCATGGCAGAGTTGCGAGGGTTTTGTTTGCGAATAAATTCAATGACCGTGTCAAGGCACTTGACCCTTGGACTATCTGAGGGAATTAAAGGAGAGATTTTAAGTGCCATGGTATAACCTCTATATAATTTTGAGCGTGGGGTAATCTTTTGGTTTATGTTTTTCAAAAATTCTGATTAACTCAATTGTATACCTCTTATATATACTTTCAATCTCATCCCATGAGGGGTTTTTATTTTGTTTAATTTCAATGGTATCCCCAATGACAATTTTTATGTCCGCCTTGAAGGGAATAGGCAGTCCAAACCTTCCACGAAATGGTTGGAAAGGTAAAAAAGTTTGGTTTATCTT
Organism: Campylobacterota bacterium; assembly: GCA_003650125.1. Lineage (GTDB taxonomy): Bacteria > Bdellovibrionota > Bacteriovoracia > Bacteriovoracales > Bacteriovoracaceae > SMWT01. The sequence goes on along the minus strand of QNFX01000038.1, from coordinate 4,718 downwards.
AAACTTTTTCTTTATCAGATGAAGCTCAGGATAAAATTTATAGGATTTATGTACATTAAAAGCATAAGTTGGAATTAAATCTAGTCCATTTATTATGGCGATTTTAAAGAAGAATAAATTCGGAGTGAGAGAAATAGTGGAGGGGTTATGACTCTCTAAATACTCCGTAATACCTCCAGGAGTCACAATTAAACTTTTTCCTTCCCTACTTATAATTTTATAACTTTCCTTACTAGAGGGAAGGAAACCAAAAAGTGTAAGGATGGTTTTTGTAAACGGTAGATTAAAAAGCGCTTTCTCCATTAGCTGTCTAATGGGGATATTGTTTTTCATTAGATAACTGGCCAGGGAAAAGGAATGAATTTCATTTACCGCATGGGGATGAAGACAGAAAAGATTTCCTTTGCCAGTATTTAGGGGGACATCCTCTATAACGGTCATACTCTTAGTTCGCATTTTTTCGAAAATTTTTAGACCAACGATTTTTGCAAAGGGAGCGGGAGAGCTTTTTACTTTTTTACTAAAGAAGATGGCCTCAAAGAAGGCGTAAATCCAAAGGATAGGATAAAAGAACCCGATAACCGAAAAGGTTAGAAAAATAGATGTGTAACCAGCGACAAAATAAATCGCACTAGGCAATGTCTTTAGAAAGGAAATAAAGAGGTGTGGATAATCTAGTTCTATTTTTTTACGATCTTTTTCTAGAAGTCTATCTAAGGCCATATCAAAATCTAGGAGCCTTGGGTTTTTGTATAAAATATCAACAGTAATCGATGGATTTTTATAAACCTTTCGAACCTTATTTAAAAGTCTTAAGGCAGTTAGGGAGTTCCCTCCAAGATCAAAAAAATTATCCTCAAGATAAACCTCATTTATACCATGGAGTAAAGTTACCCAAAGTCGGGCCAATTGTTTTTGGTAATCAGTTTGTGGGGGAATTCCTGCTTTTTTTTGCGCCTCAAAGGGATTAGGGAAAGCAGAACTATCTATTTTTCCTGAGCGAGTAAGAGGGAAATTGTCTAAGTAAACTATCTTGTTGGGGATGGCATAAGGAGGCAGTTGTTTTTTTAAAAATAGGAGAAGCTTCCTCTCATTTAAGGACTTACAAACGATATAGGTGACAAGGTTGTCGTTAATTATTTTGGCATGTGTTCCTTTAACACCCTCAAAGCTATTAATTAAAAGTTCTAGCCCGTCTAGCTCAATACGATTTCCACGAATTTTTACCTGCCGGTCAACCCGTCCGATAAATTCCATAAACCCGGGTTTTACCCATCTGACCCGGTCTCCACTTTTATAAAGTCTTCCCTCACCAAAAGGATTTTTTATAAATTTATCCCTTGTGAGTTCCGGGCGGTTTAAATACCCCCTTGCTACCAAGTCACCACCAATCCAAAGTTCTCCTGGTTCTCCATCTTTGGCCGGAGTTCCATCAGGTTTTACAACATAGTAGTTAGAGCCATCAAAGACAGTTCCAATATTTTGCTGCTTCCACCTGTTCGATTGATTTAAAGTACAAAGGATTGTGGTCTCCGCTGGGCCATAACCAACATAGAGATTTTTAAAAGGGGCATAGCGAGCGATGAGCTCATCAGGACATTTTTCTCCTGCCACGGCCATAACTTTTAAATGGGGAAGTAGTTCAGGCTCTATTAAAGAGGCAGTACTTGGGGTTCCCATGTAATGAGTGATTTTATGGGACTTCATCAACTCAGGTAAGTCACCAACTTCTAAAACCAAAGTGGAACCATTACACAAACTTAAAAACATCGTTCCCACGGCCAGGTCAAAATGAACATTGGAATTTTGCAACCAACGATCTCCAACACTGGTATCTATTGTTTTCCTCATCGCCTTAATAAAGGCGAAAAGGTTGCAGTGTTCTACCATCACACCTTTAGGGCGTCCGGTAGTGCCAGAAGTATAGATAATGTAGGCAACGTTTTGAGGGGTTATTCTTGGAGTTATGTTTTTACTAGATGATTTTTTACCAGAAAGAAAAAGTGGGGCGGCAAGTTTTTGACCTTTATTATCTATTTCCAGCAACGTGGCATTTGTTAAACCTGCTACTTTTAAAAGAGATGTTCTCCTTCCTAAAATAAAGCGGCAGTCAAGATCATCAATAATAAATTTTAACCTTTCGTTTCCATCTTTTGGATTTAAGGGGATATAAACACCCCCAGCTTTTAATATAGCGTAGGTGCTAATTATTAATTCAAAAGAGGGTGGGAATATGTTAATGATTTTTTCTTCAGGTTCTATGCCTTGTTCAATTAAATATTGAGCAAGTTCATCTGACTTTTTTTCAAGTTCTTCAAAAGTTAAAAAAGAATTTTCTAATTTAAGGGCATTTTCATTAGGATTTTTTAAAGCGATTTCTTTGATCAGTTCAACAACAGTATCTTTGTATAAAGGTAAAGCAATTTGCTGCTCCTCTAAATTTGGGTTCCTTTTTGATGATCTCGGTATCATATTAATCCTGTTTAGAAAGTGAAGAGGTGATTATACGAATAATTCTTTTTAATTGCATACATTTGTCACTTTTTGAGTAATTAGTTTGTCAGATAAAATAAGCATACTAAATGATCTCGAGGTCTGGGTAATTGACCGGTCTATATTTTTCAAAAAGATGCCGAAAAGCATTGGCGTATGTATCACATAAAGCTTCAACTTCATCCCATGTGGGGTGGTCTTTTTGCTTAACTTGGATTGGTTTTCCGATAACGATCTTTAAATCCTTTTTAAATGGGATAGGTAGACCATAGCGACCTCTAAATACAAGATCTTGAATAAGGAGGTTAAAAAACTTATTTTTATGCTTCAGATTTTCTGCATTTTTATAAAATTTAAAGAGCCCATGTTGATGATATACGTAAATAGGGGTTAAGGGGAGGCCTGACTTTAAAGCTATTTTAAAGAATACCTTGTTGGGCGTTAGTGTGATTGTATCAGAGTTTTTTGCAGTAAAGTATTCAGAGGAATCTCCAGGAGTTGTCATTAAATCAACTCCATTTTTTTTTGCCCAGTGGTAACTTTTTTCTTCTGCTGGGACAAATCCGCCTAAATAACACTGTGTTGCTGCGATGGGCAAGTAAAATGCCTGCCCTGGGTCTGTTTGGTGAAAGCCCGGCCTTTTTTTATTTAAGTGTCCCGTTATAGGGATAAGGTGATAATCTGTGGCCCCATGCGGGTGAACACAGTAGACAGAGGAAGGATTGTTCTCAATTGGGGAATCTTCGATAATCTCAATATTTTTAAAGTAAAATTTTTCAAAATTTAAACTATATTTAAGTTTGAGAAAAAACTTAGGTGGCCTTAATTTAAGGACTTTAAAAATAAATAGCTCTAGTGGGTAATATAATAGAAAAGGAGGCCAAAGAACACCAAGGCCTACATATAAAAATATTTTGAAGTGGTCACAATAATTAAAAAAGAGAGTACTTGGAAGGGCCTTTAAAAAATCAACAAAATGTGTACCCCAATCATTATTAACTAGGGTTAATTCTTCTTTTTTTGAAGAAAACTCCTTTACCGCCTGACAAAATGATTCAAAAGAAGGGGAATTGTAAAGAAGCTCAATGGGAAGGTCCATATTATCTTTAATTACTCGCAACTTTCCCATTAATTTAAGAACGTGAAGGGAAGTTCCTCCAATATCAAAGAAATTATCCTTCAATAATATTTTCCTTTGGTCTTTATTAGCAAATAAAACAGAGTGCCATAAAATGGCCATTTCCTTTTCTTCTTTGCTCCTGGGTGAGGCCCCTTTTTTCTCTTCTAAAAAGGGATCAGGCAAGACGTCGGAGTCAACTTTTCCTGCACTGTTTAGAGGAAAGCTTTCCAAGGATACAAGTTTGTTAGGAATAGCAAAGTGAGGAAGTTTTTCCTTTAAAAGTAAAATTAATTTAGCGGTATCTATATTTTTTGGCGTTATATATCCTACCAAATTATGGTTTAAAACTTTGGTGTGTGCGCTTTTAACCTCAGGAAGTTCCGAGATTATTTTTTCAATGCCATCTAGTTCCAATCGATGTCCGCGTACTTTTACTTGTCTATCAATTCTCCCTAGAAATTTTAAAATACCTGGGGCAGTCCAGATTACTTTATCTCCAGTTTTATAAATTTTTCCTCCCCCAAAAGGGTTTGTTATAAATTTTTCTGCAGTCAATTCGGGTTTATTTAAATAACCTCTAGCAATCCCTTGACCCCCTATCCATAGCTCGCCTTCTTCTCCAGCTTTTGAGACTTTCCCTTTTTCATCAACCACAAAAAATTGAACATGTGGTAAGCTTTCACCAATATGAATACTGTCAGGATCTTTTATTTTGGTAACAGAGGCATCAACTGTTCCTTCTGTAGGGCCATAGCCATTATATATAGAAACTTCTGAGGGGAATTTTTTAACGGCCTCAGGGGTTAGATTTTCACCCCCAATAATTATTTTTTTTAAATGAAGGCAGTCTTTAGAATCAATTAGGGTGACCATTGAAGGAGTTAGGTTGGTGTAAGTAATTTTCTCTTCTCGAAGAGTTTTAGAGAGATCCTCTTTCCATAAAATTAAAGTTGCACCATTTGCCAGAGTTGGAAAAATTTCTGCCACAGAGCTATCACAGGTGGTACTCATGCTCTGCAAGGTTCGGTCATTTGCATCAATGGTGGGCCTAAAATTCATTAGATAAGAATAGAGGTTTCTATGCTCAATCATGACCCCTTTAGGT
>QNFX01000037.1 GCA_003650125.1 Campylobacterota bacterium | reverse complement strand
TGGAAACCTATATTACAAAGGTGAGACCGAATCAAAACTAGAAGGTTTAGAAAAAGTTATTATAATTAATTATTTCCCAAAAGAAATGATTATGGGGCCATTTAATTTTTTCCTTAATATTTTATTAGGAATAATTTTATTATTTGGTCTAATCTCAATTCCGACAATTTATTATTTTATAAAAAAGTATATATCTCCATTAGAAAAAATCTTAGGTAATCTCAAGCAATCAAGTAAAGCAACTAAAGATTCATCCCTTGAACTTGAGTCCACCGCCACTGATCTGGCCGAGTCCTCCCTTGAAACATCTTCCGGGATGGAAAATATCTTAGAATCTATGGAAAAGATAAATTCCACACAGATTTCTATTAAAAGCGAAGTTGAATTGGCCGATTCTCTTTCAGCAGAAAATGCCAAAGTTGCAAAGATTTCTGAGCTAGGAAATAAGAAATTAATTACCTCAATAGAAGAAATGTCGAAGTCCTCAAAAAATATTGGCTCTATTACTGATATTATTGAAGATATTTCTTTTCAAACCAATCTCCTCTCTTTAAATGCATCAGTTGAGGCCGCTCGGGCCGGAGAGCAAGGTAGAGGATTTGGTGTTGTTGCTGGCTCAATACGGGAACTATCTGGTAAAACTTCTGAGTCGGCCAAAAATATTTCTGAACTTATCGCTGAGGGCATAAAAAAATCTAAACAAGGTTCTATCCTAGCAGAAGAAAATTCTAAAATTTTAACAAAAGTTGTTAAGAATATTCTGGATGTTAACATAAATGTTGACAAAATTGCCAATTCCCTAAAAGTACAATCTGACAGTGTCAAACCTTTGAACTTAGGGCTTCAACAAGTTGATCAAATGTTTAAGGTTACTTCTAAAAAGGCCATCGAGTGCAACAATATTAGTAACGAATTGGCCAATCAAACCAAAAATCTAGAAAAAATAATCAATAATTTAAGTAAAATATTAGAAGGAAAATCTTAAGATTTAATCACCTTCATGCTTTCTAATTCTTGGTCTTTTTCATGCCACCATTTATTGACAAAATTTTGAATCTCTTTCCTATGACTGTCATCATTTTGATAATCGCCAACTAGTTCTTTTGGAATATCTAAAAGTTTTACCTTTACTTTAATAGTTTTAATTCGACCAAAAATTAAATCAATGAAAGATTTTTTTTCACCGGGATAATAAATAGTGACATCAACAATTTTATTAAAATATTCTCCCATGGCACCTAAAACGAAGGCAAAACCACCTGCCTTAGGTGGAAGAAGGTTTTTATAAGGAGATTTCTTTAGTTTATGTTTAGTTGGAGTATGCCTAGTTCCTTCAAGAAAGTTCATAACAGAAATTGGCATCTTTTTAAATTTTTCGCAGGCAGCGCGGGTAGTCTCAAGATCTTTTCCTTTTAAATGAGGATTTTTTTCTAAAAATTCTCTCGTATATCTTTTCATAAAAGGAAAATCTAGGCCCCACCAACATGGGCCTAAAATAGGCACCCAAATCAGTTGTTTTTTTAGAAAAAACTTTAAAAAGGGAATCTTTCCTAAAAATATTTTTTGCAGCACCATAATATCGACCCAACTCTGATGATTTGAAACTACTAAATACCACGATTTAATATCCAGGTTTTCCAATCCCTCAACTTCCCATTTTATATTTTGGGTGAGAGCTATATTGAAATTATTAAAGGCAACCCAATTGTCTGCAAGAAAGAGTAATAGTTTACTAATCTTATGACGAAATATTTCAAAAGGAACAATTAGCTTAATTAGAGAAAGTATTGCAATTGTGCCACCCAAAATGAAAACATTAAGAGTAAAAAGAATAATTGCAACTAGGCCTTTGATTATTTTCATTTATCCCTCTTTTCTAAAACAGTTTTAATGCTTCTAGCAATCCCTCTTTGATTTATTTATGAGAATATTTTCTATCAAACTAGAAGGAATATTTTAAATGAAAAAACCAATAATTGCCGATAATAATCCAAAAAAAGTAAAAGTAGAGAAGGGAAAGAACTATTTCTGGTGTTCATGTGGAAAATCTTCCAAACAACCCTTTTGTGATGGATCCCATAAAGGAACGGGTTTTACCCCAGTCAAATACACCCCAGAAAAAGATGGAGAGGTCTGGTTTTGCATGTGCAAGCAGACTAAAAATAGTCCCATGTGCGATGGCGCCCATGCTAAGTTAGAAAAAAAGACAAATACCTCCTCCACCCCTGAAGAACCTACTATTAAATTTATTCACGACTTGGCCAAAAATGGACTCTCTCAGGTAGGTCACCACGGAGAGATGGCGGCCATGGGAGTCCCCTGGCCTACCCTGCCAAAATGGGATGATATTCAAATTCTAACTGCTCAACTGAATCAAAAACCCCTTTTAGATGTGGCAGAAGTTGGAACTGAAGTTGTAATAGGCCCTAAAGCAAAAAAACCTCTAATTTTAAAAATTCCATTATTTGTATCTGATATGAGTTTTGGCGCCCTATCAGAAGAGGCCAAGACTGCCCTAGCAAAGGGGACGGAACTTGCGGGTACTGGTATTTGTTCGGGCGAAGGAGGAATGCTTCCCGAAGAACAACAAGAAAATTCTCGTTATTTTTATGAACTGGCCTCGGCCAAATTTGGTTATGATGAAAAATTACTGAAAAAAGTCCAGGCATTCCACTTTAAGGGAGGACAGGCCGCCAAAACCGGGACCGGAGGACACCTTCCTGGCAATAAGGTTTCAAAAAAGATAGCTCAGGTAAGAGGTCTACCGATAGGTGAAGACGCCATCTCCCCATCTACTTTTACCGACCTTCATACCGCTTCTGATTTTAAAAAATTTGGCGATAGAGTTCGAGAAATAACTGGTGGAATACCTATCGGATTTAAAATTTCTGCCAATCATATTGAAGATGATATGGAATTTGCTCTAAAGGCCGGTGCTGATTATATAATTCTAGATGGCAGGGGTGGAGGAACAGGTGCTGCTCCTCTTTTATTTAGAAATCATATTTCAGTCCCTACCATTCCCGCTCTCGCCAGAGCTCGAAAGTTTTTAAATAAGAAAAAAAGAGATGATGTAACTTTAATTATTACTGGAGGTATTCGCGTTCCCAGTGATTTTATTAAAGCTATGGCCCTAGGAGCAGATGCTATAGCTCTTGCTAACTCTGCTATGCAGGCGATGGGTTGTATTGGAGCAAGAATATGCAATACTAACTTATGTCCGGCCGGCATTGCTACTCAAGATCCTGAGCTTAGAAAACTCTTAGATGTAGATGATGCCGCAAGAAAGCTTGCTAGATTTTTTGGCTCATCAGTGGATTTAATGAAAATTATGGCCCGGGCCTGTGGTCATGACCAGTTGAGTAATTTTAACCAAAAAGATTTGACCACATGGAAAAAAGATATGGCAGATCTATCAGGAGTTGAATTTGGTGGAATTGACTAAAAAAATGGTGGGCGATGACAGGATCGAACTGCCGACATCTACCTTGTAAGGGTAGCGCTCTCCCAGCTGAGCTAATCGCCCTCAAATTTGAGTGTTTGGAGATTAATCAATTCTCTAGGGCCTGTCAACGAATGCGTCGTATTAAATCTGAACTATTTTTATACTCTAGTTAGCAACTTCTCGAGGCTCATCTCCCTCGACAATTTTGAAATTTACCACTTTTAAGAAAGTCTCTGGTTTTTCCAAATCTAGGGCGATCTTTAATACGTCATCCACTTGTTCACAGGGAAAGATCTCAAGACCTTCTTGTATGTCAGCAGGAATCTCATCTAAATCTTTTCTATTCGCTTCAGGAATTACAATAGTTTTAACTCCTGCTGATTTAGCGGCCAACATTTTTTCTTTTAACCCACCAATTGGTAACACTCTTCCCCTTAAAGTGACCTCTCCAGTCATGGCAACATCTTGTTTAACCGCAATGCCGGTAATGGCAGAAGTGAGGGCAGTAACCATTGTGACCCCTGCACTAGGTCCATCTTTTGGAGTGGCACCTTCTGGAACGTGGATATGAATATCATTTTTATCGTACCACTCAGGATTTATTCCAAGCTTATCGCTAATTGATCTAACGTAGCTGATGGCGGCCTTGGCCGACTCCTGCATTACATCACCAAGCTTTCCTGTGATTTGAATTTTTCCATTACCAACCATTGTGATTACTTCTATATTTAAAAGTTCTCCACCAACTGAGGTCCAGGCCAATCCATTAACCAGTCCTATTTGTGGCCCATGCTCTATGGCGGTTTGATCAAACTTGGAAGGCCCAAGATATTTCTTTAATTGCTCAGACTTAATATGGAAGTCTTTCCCAGCAGGAATATCTTTTTCCACTACTTTAGTAGCAATTTTTCTAGCAATAGTATGCAGTAGCCTTTCAAGCTCTCTTACTCCGGCCTCTTTAGTATAGGACCTAACAACGGTATTCATGGTTTTTTCAGGAATATGGAGTTCGTAATCTAAAAGTCCATTATTTTTTATCGCCTTCTGTAAGAGGTAACGTTTTCCAATTTCTAATTTCTCATGAAGGGTGTATCCAGAAAGGGTGATGATTTCCATTCTGTCGCGAAGTGGCCCTGGAACTTTTGATAGATCATTGGCGGTCATAATAAACATGACTTTAGAAAGATCATATTCCACTTCAATATAGTGGTCCCCAAAGGTTTTATTTTGCTCAGGGTCTAGTACTTCAAGCATGGCCGAAGCAGGATCTCCTCTTAGATCACTACTCATTTTATCAATTTCATCTAGCAAGATTAATGGATTTGAAGTTCCGGCCTTTTTAAGCGCAGAAATTATTTTTCCTGGCATGGCACCTACATAGGTTCTTCGATGTCCCCTTATTTCAGATTCATCTCTCACTCCACCGAGGGAAATTCGGACAAACTTTCTACCAAGAGAATCGGCCAGACTATGAGCGATTGAAGTTTTACCAACTCCTGGAGGCCCCGCGAGACAAAGAATGGTTCCTTTCCCCTCGCCCTCTTTTAAAAGAGACTTCACAGCTAAAAATTCGATTAATCTCTCTTTGACGTCTTTTAGGCCATAGTGTTCTTCTTCAAGTTTTTCTCTCGCATGATCAACAGAATTGTTATCTTTAGAAAACTCGTTCCATGGAATACTTAACATCCAATCAATGTAATTTCTAACTACTGTGGCCTCGGCCGACATTGGTGACATGGCCTTAAGTTTTTTAAGTTCTTTTTCAGTTTTAATTTGCGCTTCTTTTGGCATATTTTTTTGCGCTAATTGTTCCTCTAATTCTTGAAGATCTGTTTTACCATCATCTTTTTGTCCTAATTCTCTTTGAATGGCATTCATCTGTTCATTGAGGTAGTACTCTTTTTGAGATTTCTCCATCTGGTTTTTGACTCTAGATCGAATCTTTTTTTCCACATTTATTATTTCTATCTCACCTTGCATTTTTTCAAGAAGAGAAGAGAGTCTTTTTTCCACATTAATAGATTCTAAAATTTCTTGTTTTTCAGGTATCTTCATTGTGAGATGAGCAACAATAATATCTGCCAATCTTGAAGAATCAGTAATAGAGGAAATGCTCATTAAAAGTTCAGGTGGAATTCTTTTATTGAGTTTCACATATTGTTCAAAGGTGCTCTTAACTGTTCTAATTAACGCCTCAAGGCTTATCTGATCGCTAACTTCATCCACACATTTTGAAACGTCACCATAGTAACCTTGCTCGGTCACTTCAAAATTATTAATTTTTGCCCGGTATTTACCTTCAATGAGAACTTTAAAAGTATTATCAGGAAGTCTTAACATTTGAATAATGTTGACCACTGTACCGACAGTATAGATATCTTTTTCTTCAGGGTTTAAGATGCTGGCATCTTTTTGTGTTACTAGAAAAAGTTCATTGTCGTTTTCCGTTGCTTCCTCTAAGGCAGCAATGGATTTTTCACGTCCTACAAATAAAGGAACAACCATATGGGGGAAAATAATAACATCACGAAGAGGAAGGAGAGGAAGTCTCCGGGACTCTTTATCGGTAACGTCTTTCATAGCACCTCCTGCACTACTAGCGACAACTAGAATAGATCTCAAGTACTCCTACTAGAAATATGTCTTTAGTACTTAGATTCTCTCTTAAATCTGGATTTTGGTCAAAATCAGGAACTTGGAGAAAATTTCCCTTTTCTCAAAAATTTAGTTGAGTGAATAACAGAAGGATGACATAAGCAGCTGAAATTACTGGTAACTTTATGTGTTATATATCTTCTTAGATGTAAGACTTAATTAGCATTTTTAAGAGGCCGATTCTATATCTGCATCCTTAATAAGCTGACTCTCTTGCGGGGCCGCTTCCTTAGTCCTTGGCCCTTCAAGTAATTTGGGTCTCTCTTTTCCTAATACCGAATCTTTAGTAATCACAACTTTATTTACTTTATTATTAGAAGGAATTTCATACATCACATCTAACATGGACTGTTCAAGAATTGCTCGAAGCCCACGAGCTCCGGTCTTCCTTTTCAAGGCAATTTTAGCAACTTCGACAATAGCATCTTGTTCAAAATCCAATTCAATATTGTCGTAATCAAATAGCTTTTTATACTGTTTAGTAACTGCATTTTTTGGCTCAGTTAAAATTTGCACCAAGGCATCTTCATCAAGCTCTTCCAACATGGCGTTGACCGGAAGTCTTCCTACAAATTCGGGGATAAGTCCAAATTTTTGCAGGTCTTCAACTTCAATTCCACCAAGACTTTCAATTACCGATTTTTCTTCTTTATTACCTTCAGTAACCAGACCCATAGGTCTTTTAGTCATTCTTTTTTCAATAATTTTTTCAAGGCCCACAAAGGCGCCGGCACAGATAAAAAGAATATTTTTAGTATTTACCTGGAGAAACTCCTGCTGAGGATGTTTTCTCCCACCTTTAGGTGGAACAGAGGCGATAGAACCTTCAATTATTTTTAAGAGGGCCTGCTGAACTCCTTCTCCTGAGACATCTCTTGTAATAGAAGGATTCTCTGATTTTCTGGCAATCTTATCGATTTCATCAATATAGATAATTCCCCGTTCTGCCCTTTCAATATCGTAATCACAATTTTGGAGTAAACTTAAAATGATATTTTCAACATCCTCCCCCACATACCCCGCTTCCGTTAATGAAGTAGCATCAGCTATCGCGAAGGGAACATTTAAATATTTGGCCAGAGATTGAGCGATAAGAGTTTTTCCCGAACCAGTAGGTCCGGCCAAAAGAATATTTGATTTTTGTAAATCTATGTCATCATCTTTATTTGCTCTTTGGGCATGATAGACCCTTTTATAATGGTTATGAACTGCAACAGAAATTATCTTTTTTGCACGATCTTGCCCGATTACATATTCATCGAGATGATTTTTTATCTCTTCCGGTTTAGGTACATTATCAAATGAGCCTTTTTTGGAAGATTTAACCGTATCTTCATAGATAATATTGTTACAAAGCTCGATACATTCATCACAAATATAACAGCCAGGTCCAGCTATTAATTTTTTAACTTCTTTTTGTGATTTCCCACAAAAATTACAATGAAGGGTGCCGGAATTAAATTTAGTTTTATCTTTGGCCATTTTTATCCTTTATTTATTACTAGACCTCTGAATTATAGTATCTATAAGTCCCATCTTTTTTGCCTTTTCGGGACCTAAATAATTATCCCTATCCGTGGCCTTCTCAATTTCCTCAAAACTCATTTTAGTAGAATGTTTAACATAAATTTTATTTAATTGATTCTTAAGATCTTGTATCTCTTCTGCTTGGATTTGGATATCTGTCGCCTGTCCACGAGCGCCCCCTAGAGGTTGGTGTATCATAATCCTTGAATGGGGTAAGCAGTGACGAAATCCATTTGCTCCAGCAGTAAGCAAAAGTGAGCCCATAGAGGCAGCAAGACCAACACAGTAGGTGTGAACTGGGCAGGTGATATGCTGCATAATATCGTAAATTCCAAGTCCCGCATAAACCGAGCCACCAGGACTATTGATATAAAAATGAACTGGTGCCTCTGGGTCAGACTGCTCTAAAAACAGCATTTGAGCTATTAGCAAGTTTGATACGGTATCGTTAACTTCTGTACCTAAAAAGATTATCCGGTCTAGAAGAAGTCTAGAATAGATATCATATTGCCGCTCGCCTCTAGCGGTTTGTTCAATTACTACTGGGTTTGGTATGTAGCTCATCAAAAACTCCATTTATAAGGGGGTCTTAATTATAAGATTCCCTCCATTCAATCGTCAAAAGAATAGCAAATCTTAAGTAAAACAAGCTTATTTGTTTGGCCTAAGACTTGAAAAAAAATTAGATCTTTTATAAGGTGTCTTAAAAAATTTTAACTAATAATCAAAGGAATAAAAATGACTCAAGAAAACACATCTCCATTGCAATTAGTAGGGCAGCAGGCACCAAATTTTACTGCAGACGCTGTCAGTAATGGTGGATTTACTTCTGTAACACTTAGCGAGATCAAAGGTTGGAAGGTATTATTCTTCTATCCTCTTGATTTTACATTTGTTTGCCCAACTGAAATCACTGCATTCTCCGATATGATGGATAAGTTTAAAGAATTAAATTGTTCAGTAGTAGGTGTTTCTGTCGATTCTAAATTCTCTCACCTCGCCTGGACTAAACAAGACCGAAAAGAAGGTGGTCTTGGTGAAGTTTCCTATCCTCTTGTTTCTGATATTTCGAAAGATATCGCTAGAGACTATGGAGTACTTTTAAATAACGCTGTGGCCCTTAGAGGATTATTTATTATTGATGAAAATAACGTTGTGCAGCACTCCACAATCAACAACCTTGGGGTTGGAAGAAGTGTAGAAGAAACTCTAAGACTTGTAGAGGCCTTCCAATATACTGCCAAGCATGGAGAAGTATGTCCTGCGGGTTGGAATAAAGGTGACGATTCCATGAAGCCTGATCCAAATGGATCTAAAGAATGGTTTAATTCTCACAATTAAGCTATTTTAGAAATAAGCTAATTTTATGGGCCCATCTTTGGGCCCTTTTTTTAAAGTTTATGGAAGTAATAATAGAATTTATTCAAAGTAATATTTCAATGGCCCCATGGTTAATTTTTGGGCTTCTCCTTTTAGCGGGATTTAATATTCCTATTTCTGAAGATGGCATGCTTTTTATCTCTGCCATTTTAGCGCAAAAAAATCCCGAGCTAACCCTACCCCTCTTCTTTGCTGTCTATCTTGGAGCATATTTCAGTGATCTTATTTGCTTCTCCCTAGGATGGTTCCTCGGACCTAAGGTTTTAAAGATAAAATTTTTCTCTAATATTATAAATGCCGATAGGAGAATAAAAATCCATTCCTATTATGAAAAATATGGAATTATTACCTTAATTTTGGGACGATTTATCCCCTTTGGTGTTCGAAATGGCCTATTTTTAACTGCAGGCCTGGGAAAAATGAATCCCCTAAAATTCTCTCTTTCCGATCTCTTGGCCTGTACTATTTCCTGTGTGACATTTTTCTCTCTCTACTATAAATTTGGCCCCCAAGTTTTAGACTACGTGAAAAAAGGAAACATTTTTATTTTTGGAGTGGCCGCTTTAATAGTGATCATTTTACTTATTATAAAAAAGGGCAAGAAAAGAGCGTAAGCACTCGATATAACTCAGTTTGCTTGGAAGTGTAATTTTTGCATTCCTCTGTGAAGAATTTTCTTTAGGCTTGAGAAATAGGAACTGATGGGGTTTAAAAGTGGGACTAGTTAACCCGTACCTTAGAAGGTCCTAATGACAAACGTAATCTCAATATCTGAATTCAAACAAGATGAAGAAAAGTCTTTGAAGAATTACCTTAATATACTTTCTTTCAATGAACTGATTATTGAGTCAACTCAGACCTTAAAAACTATTAAAAATGAAAGCTCTGATCCTTCTCTTATTTCTAAGGCCATTTACCTACTTGAAGAACTAAATAAAAGAATTGATTGCTCCTCTAGAAAGTACGGAGACTCTCTTAGTCATATCAGTGAGAAAGTTAAAACTAAAATTAAAGAATTAAATAAAAACGCCTAGGAATCTTCCAAACTTTGATAATCATGCAAAACCTTCTGTCTGAGAAGGGAAATACTATCTTTTATTTGATAACCAAGTAAATTAGCAATATGGGATAACAAGGGCATATGTTTTTTACCCTGCCCTAAATCGGCAATTAGATTTAATAAATAAACTACATTTTTTTTATAGCATCCAACATAATCATTAATATCTTGGACCAAGGTATCAGAGGATTTGAAAAATTTCCCTCCCATTTGAGGCACAATACTTTGATCAAATGAAATTGGGCCCTCATGAATCCTAACTATTTCGATCTGGAGTCTGATAATCTCCCTATTAAATTGCAAAGGATCTAAATTAAATATGTACTTTTCTGTAAGCGTGGGGAAAATAGGTATTTTGGGAAGCTCCATCATAATAGGAATCACATCCCCGACCTTAATATTTGGAATCGACTCAAGTAGAACTCCCCCTTGTGAAATATTAAAAGTTCGTGATCTTTGAACTTTTTTATCCCAAGAATAAATAAATTGGGATTTCATGGGAGACCTCAATGAGGTCCTTTTATATTTTTTTTCAATCATAAAAGTTGACTGGCAATTTCAGAAAGAGGTGACCTCTCTCCTATTACAAGGCTTGCATGACCTATAATATTTTCTGTTTTAAGCCTTTCAACACAATAGGCAAGACCATTATTCACAGAGTCTAAATAGGGGCTATCGATTTGTTCACAGTCCCCAGTTAATACAATTTTTGTTCCCTCTCCGGCCCTTGTAATAATTGTTTTAACTTCATGGGGAGATAAGTTTTGCGCCTCATCGACTATTAAATACTGTTCTGGAAGTGATCGTCCTCTAATATAGGTTAGAGGCTCAACATGTAAAAGACCGGCATTAATGAGATCATCATAAGATGAAGTTAACTCACCTTTCTTTTTACCAAATAAAAAATCCATATTATCAAAAATTGGCTGCATCCATGGTGCCAATTTCTCATCAATATCACCTGGTAAAAAACCCACATCATTTCCCATCGGCATTACTGGTCTTGAGACAAGTAATCTTGAATAATCTTCTTGGCCAATTGCCATTTCTAAACCTGCTGCAATCGCTAGTAGGGTTTTCCCCGTCCCTGCTTTTCCAACCAGTGTAACCAGTTTGATGTCCTGGTTTAAAAGAGCATCCATAGCAAATTTTTGCTCAATATTTTTAGGATAAATTCCCCAAACTCCTTCTCTTCTTTTGATTAAGGGAACAATCCCACCTTTGATAGATGAAAACCTACCAAAGTTTCTATAATTTTCATTTTGTTCATCTACCATCACGACATATTCGTTAGGATGAATGCCTAGAGTATGTTCTTCATCTAATTGAAGAAAATGCTGCTTTTCGAATTCACGAAGTTCTGCCGCAGAAATATTAATAGTTCTAATTCCTGAATAAAGTTCTTCTAAGGTACCTTGTTGTTCCCCGTAATCTTCTGCCGGAATACCTAAAACATCTGCCTTTAATCTTAGATTAATATCTTTTGATACTAATATGACATTATCCCGCTCTCTTTTAAGCAAGAGGGCATTAGCAAGAATAATATTATCGTTATGACTTAGATCGATATTAGCGATGTAATCTTTTTCTAATTTTTTTCCGACAGAAATAAAAAGTTTTCCACCATTTTCTAACTCAACACCATCTGCTAACTGTCCCTTTTCTCTTAACTTATCTACAATTCGTGAAAAGGATCGGGCATTTCGACCATTTTCATCCTGACCTTTTTTAAATCGGTCTAATTCTTCAATAACAATTAAAGGGATACAGACATTATTTCTTCCAAACTTTAAGATTGAATGCGCGTCATAAAGTAAGACATTAGTATCTAAAACAAATGTTTTTTCCAAATTGATCACTCCTTAACCGTTTAATTCTCAGATTATACCGTCACTTTGAAACAACGATCAAGCAAAACAGATGACACAAAACTCAAAACTTAGTTTCAAGCAGTCCTATATAAAAAAGCATACGCTTGGCCCGCTCATCGCGATAACCACCCCCAACTTCAACATCATAAATCCCAGCTGTGGCCTTCACGATTTTTAAATCAAATTCCGCCCCAAAGCTAAAATATCCACCATTAAAGCCGGCCAAGACCTGCACTATATCAAAGCCTATCTCACCACCAACATGCACCTGTCTGCCAAAAACTACTTTACTATTTATGGGGTGAAGATCAGCACTTAGAGTCCAATTGAAAGCTCCATCTCTAAATATATAGGATACCCCGACATTTATCAGCATTTCTTGAGTTGGAACGCCATCAGTAGAAAAAGTCGTATCACCGATATCTAAAAAAGATAGGCCTAATCTAAATTGGGAGTTTTCATCAAGCCTCGCAACATGCAAAAGCCCGATATCCCAACCAATACCTGTTCCTTTGGCATAATCTAGAGTTTCTTTAATGCATTTTTCATCACAGTCTGGATCGGAGATATCATCATAGGTACTCACTTCAAAGAGATCATAAAAACCTTGTTGACCATCCCGCCACAAATACTTGGCCGATAGTCCAATGGAGGTTACTCCTGCTCCTGAGTTAAAATTAAGAGCATATCCTGCCACAAATCCCCTATCATAGCGGGTGATAATTTCAGCAGTAGGGTGAGTGGCATTTCTCACATTAACTCTAGCAGAGCCATTTAAAATGACATTAAATCCAAAATTGCCCAGCTTAAGTCCCGGATTTATCCCACCACCTATAAAAACTGGAAAGTCTAATAAGCTCTTTACAATGTCGTTGACATCATTTTTATCAATCTCTTGTAATCTATCCCGGTCTTCACTTTTTAATAGATTAGTACTCGCAGCACTTAAGTTAATTGGATAAATATGAATACCATCATTTTCTCCCAGGGCCCCAGGATTATAAAAAAGGGTGTAATCATCATTGGACAAAGAAGTAAAAGCATCCCCCATTAAAAGGGCCCTTGAACTTCTCACTAAATGTATAATTTCTCTAGCATTTGCCTGAGACAAAAACACAATAAAACAAATCAAAAATTTTCTCATAAAAATAATGTTTCATAGATTAGAGTAAAATAAATTTGTAAGCTGTCTGAATCAGACTTATATTCTTTATAACAGTTTTCTAAATTTAAAATATCATTAAGAGTACTACCAAGCGGTAGTGCCTCCTCCAAGTTTTCCTTTGCCTGATCAAGAGCATCCATAATATCGGAAACGGTATCAAAGGTTGTTGCCGTGGAAGTTTTAGATAAAACCTGTGGCATAACAATATAAAAGTTATTAAAAAGAATAACCCCTTGGCATAAACGTTCAGTATAAAAACCAGAAGCATCATCGCCTAATCTGGGATGTCCAAACATACCCGAAAATCCAGAAATATCATCACAAGATCCCGGTTTAACACCTTTTAGGTATTTTTTTATACTATTGTGTCCCTCGATAGGATTTCGGAAAGAGATATCTGTATAATTTACGATACAAGGATTAGGAGGAACTTGAATTCCCGATCCCTTTACCCCTGTATCTGAAGAATTTCCGTAGTAGTAAAGATACCTTCCCATCTCTTCCATCAAAGTATGGCCAAGAAAAGAATTTATTTTATCCACCTGACTATCATTCATGGCACTATTTCTTCTCTCTAGAGTAGGATCTTTATTTAATGGAATGCCACCAGTAAAAAGCAGAGTTTGAATCGCGGTATACATATCAGTATAACCATCATTGGTTGGAGAATCCATTGAACCGGCATTAGTAAAACGAGTAAACCCTCCCAAGACCAGAGGATCACCAATTAAGGGTACATCTGTGGTAATAAAATCAGGAGTATTATAGTTTGCTCGGCAAGCATAACTTGAGGCCAGAGTTTCCATGACTAAAACATTGGCCCGTTCATTAGAATGCTTAGAAAGAGTATCAATAGATTCTTGACACTCTTTATTAGAAAGATGATTCAAGGCCTTATAAACATCGTCTTCCATTTCTAATTCACTAGTTGGACCGCAACTAAAAATAAAAAATAGGAATAAAAGTCCAAAGCGATGCATAGAGAAAATTTTCATCTCTTTTTAGATAATTGACAAGGATTAACCTTGAAGGAAATCAATCAATTTATCCATTGCCTTGGAAAAAGGCTCTTTTTCTAGCACTAAACTTATTCGGGCAGAATTAGGAAGGCCAAAATCAGTACTTGGGACAGTGGCCACTCCATAATTTTCTAATAAATCCTGGCAAATATCCGCAGCATAATCATGCATGTCATTTTCATCTTTTCGATATTTGTCCATAATCGGAGCACGAGAAAAATCTAAAAGAAAATAAAAGGCCGATACGGATTGATACCAAAGATGTGAAAGGTTTGCCTTTCTTAAGGTATCTTTTAATACCTCTGCATTTTCTCTTAAATGACTTTTTATCGGTCTAAGATAATTTTCGATCTGATCAAAATCCATATCAATTAGGGCACTTTGAACTAAACTATTTGCCCCAGAGGTTGTGTGACCTTGAAACCTGGTAACTGCTTTAGTTATTTCTTTACTTGCAACAAAATAACCTATTCGAAGTCCTGTACAGGCCAAAGATTTAGAAATTCCATCACAAATAATAGTTCTTGGAAGTAATTCCGGATGCGACTGATAGAAAAAAGTGGGGGCCGGATCATAATAATTTAAATCAAAATAGATTTCATCACTTATTAGGGCAATCTCAGGGTAATCCTTTATGAAAGCACCAAAATGATCCATCCATTCAGCAGAGTATTGAGTACCAGAAGGATTACTCGGACTATTAATTATTATGGCCTTCGTTTTATCTGTTATTGCTTCTTTTAATGCTTCCATTGAAGGGTGAAAGTTATCAAACATGGTAGTCTTAACAACCTTAGCAGTCCCACCTAACAGTTTAATCATTTCAGGATAAGAGACCCAGTAAGGAGCAATTAAAACGACTTCATCGCCTGGATTTATTAAAGCTGCAAGGATATTAAATATAGAATGTTTTCCCCCATTACTAATCACACAATCAAAATCTTCAGGTAGATTAATTTTTCTAGTTATTTCAATTTTATCAAGAAATTTTTTCCGAAGTGCAGGAAATCCTGGAACTGGAGCATACTGAAAACTTTTTAAATTTTCAGTATCTTTTACCAGACTTTTAACCACTCCAGTATATGGCCTAAAAGGCAGTTGACCGGCAGTTAAGTTATATATTTGACGACCACTTTCAGAGAGCTCAATGGCCTTGGCATTTAATTTTAAGGTTACACTTTCGGAAATAGTTTCTACTCTAGAACTTAATTTCATACTTATTCCTTCATTATTTAAATAGTTCCATCATCTTTTCAGGAACAAAATTCGTAATATCTCCACCATGGCCATGAATTTCTTTTACTAAACTAGAAGATATATAATTGACTTCACTTCCAGTTAAGAAAAATACCGTTTCGACTTCAGGATATAAATTATGATTCATGGTTGCCATTTGATATTCAGATTCAAAATCGCCAACAGGCCGAAGACCGCGAACGATAGAGCCAATTTTATTTTTTTTGGCATAATCAACAATTAGTCCTGCAAAATGGTCAACTTTCACCCGTGAATCCTGAGCATACATTTCTCTTAAAGCATCCATTCTCTTATCAAGCGAAAAAAAGCTCTTCTTAGTAGGAGAAACTGCAATGAGTAAAGTTACTTCATTAAAAACTTTTAGCGCCTTATTTAGCACATCACGGTGTCCATTGGTAAAGGGATCAAAAGTTCCCGCATAAACGGCTTTCTTATATTCCATAACATCTCTCTGGTGATTATTTTTCGAGCTACACCATAATATATTTATTAAAAATTAACTACGAGAATATAGCTCTGACTTTGCGCGTAAGTGCGAAAAATATCCAATCCCAACTCTTCCCAATAACTCATTGGAACCCCAGTTTTATTATCTGATTCAATCCATAGCTGGCCGGTGAACCAGTTATCTTCCTGTAAATCAGCAACAACCGATTTATAGAGCTTCTCCATATGATAAGGGGGGTCTAGAAAAATAATCGTGTTTTCTTTTTTATCTTTTTCCCAAATTAGATAGTCAGCTTTAAATATTTTGAGATATTTCCTTAAAGGTGCTGAGATAACTTCAATTTTAGCTGCGGTCTGGGAAAAAGAATTATGAATTTTTTCTACATTTCTTTTTAACACAGGTAATACTTTTTGATTGGGTTCTACTAAATACACTTCATCACAACCTCGAGACCAGGCCTCAAGGCCCATTGCTCCTGACCCTGCGCACCCATCAAGAAATGTCACGCCTTCGAGATTTTGAAACGAATCGAATATACGCCTTTTAAGTAATACTAAAGTGGGGCGTACAAGCTTTTCATCTGGTAAGAAAAGAGCTGTTCCTTTTGCTTTGCCACCCAATATTTTGATACCCATAGAAATACCTCAATTTGATTTAAGATATACACTGCATTTAATGCAAAGAAAAATAAAAACCGTCTTAATAAGTCTATTTTAACCCGCACAATATTTTTTTAAAATTACTTTTTGACTGACAAATATTTCTTTTTCAGGGTATAAATTCTTACTATCTAATTATTTTTTGTGTGTGGTTAGGAATCTAAATTGAACGAACAAACGTTTAGGGCCAATGAATGGCTCGATCCGGTAATTTCTCAGGCAACTGACCCTGGATTAAGGGTAGGCCATCCCTCGTTTACTGCAAGGGCGACGACTGCTGAAGTAGGATTCTCACCGAAAAAATTTTTAACACCAGGTTGGACTGGCGATAGCTTAGGTTCTAAAACCGCATACTCAATAAAGTCTCACTCTGAAAATTTGTGGCGATACGCCCTTAAATATTTTAGTTCGTTTGAAGATTCTAATAAAACCTTAAAAAACTCCATCTACTTAGAGTTTCTAGATTTTACAAAGGCCAATTCAATTAACCACGATTTTACCGGTTATGTTGATTTCTGGCCCCATTTATTTTCTCCTGCTTCACCGTTTGCAAAAGAAATTAAAGAATTTAAAAATATCTACTGCTACCGGGCCGTAATTGTTTATCTTTACCGTCTGCAATTTGTAAGTTTACTTGGAAGAGTTACTAATCGACCTTTAACTAAAAAGAATTACCTAAATCCTAGTGCTTTTATTTCTAAAGTCTTCCCTCAAGGAAGTTCAAGAGAATTAATCTGTGAGTCTTTGCAAACTAATCGCTACAGTTGGTTTAGGCCATCAGACAGTTTGCAAAGTTCCGTCTTTGGCCTAGTCAAAGACTTTGAAGATATTTCAAGTATTGAATTTTTAAAAATATTCTCCCACGTGCCTGGAATGAATTTTTTACCTAAGTTCTCCCATACTATCTCCCATAAATATTTCGGGGATTTCATAGACCAACTACTTAATAAAATTCCAAATTGGCTTTCCTCAAAAAATTCTAATGCTGGTATTATTAATACTAAATTTGCGGGAGATTTCCTTGGATCTTTGACTAACTCCTTTTGGTTAGGGCAAGAAAATAATGACCAATTAATTGCTCCTGATTTTATTGGCGAAAGTTTTGATGAAGGTCGATTTTTAAAAATTTGTCAGGAGATTCAGTTCCTAAGTAATTTATTAACATATGCTGAAAGAAATAACTTAGCGCCGGTTGAATTTCTATGCAAATCCATGAAGCAAAAATATGCTCAAAACTCCGATGATTTATTTGGCCAAATGAAATTATTTGATCCCGGTCAAATGAAGGGAGACCTGCTTTACCATAGAATTTTCCTAAACTTGGTAAATCCCCCTAAGAGTAATCCGCACCATCATTTAGTGAATCAAATTAATATTCAGCTAAACTCTTTAACCAATAACGGACTTGTATTTGTTTTTACTAATCAAAATCTTTTTGTACCAAGTCAGGGTGAACGAGTTTCGACCCTACTAAAAGATTTTAAAACAGAAGCTTATTTTAATTTTGAAAACCTTAAGGGAAAAGGTGAAATAACTTCCCATCTATATATCTTGAGTAAACGTTTGCCTGGTAAAAAAGAGAAACCTTTCTCTTCAAGGTCAGAGAAAAAAGAGTCCTGCCTATTTTTTAGATGGAGCGGCGACTTAAGTTCATTTTATAATTTCTCTGAATTCACTAAAGAGTTACAAAAATACCTATCACATAATGAAGCATTTTCACGTTCGCTCTATCACAAGGAATTACCTGGCGGATTATCTTTTGAATTTCACCACGATGCTATTTTAAATGGAAAGCTTCTGCATTCTAGTTCGCAAGACACTTCTAAAATAACTCATCCTAGCTTTTTCAAAAGCCTTACAAAGTTTTGTACTCCATTTGATAATTTCTTCATGATTGAATCTTTAAATCCACAAAATAAGCTGGAAAAGACAGATAAAGATTATACTCTCGAGCTGCTTGGATACAAGACTAGCCCAGAAGAGAAGTTTCCTTTTATATTAATTGCAAACCATTCAAACCCTGACAAAATAGACCTCGAAATCATTCCATCCTCCTCTTACAAGGCAAAAGTTGAAGAATATGGATATGCTTGCTTCAATTACTTTGGGTTAATTCCCAAAAAACTCGGTCTAAATATTAATGTTTTTAGAGAGTATTTTCTTACGAATCTGGGGCAACAAATCATCCAACTTTTCCTTGATGGGTCAACTAAATTGAAGTCTAAACTTCAAGCTCTCTTGGTGCCCAAATTTTTCATCCCTTCAAATCAGTCTTCTCTAGAGCTACCAAGTAATTTTGATTTCTTAAAAAGTGATACTCAGGAACTCGTTAACTTTCACCCTGAATTGCTTCTAAATAGCTTTAACTTATTTAAAGATAACGTTGGTAAATATACAGAAGATTTTCCATTGGAAGTTTTAGATTTAATCATAGGATTTAAATTAAATCTCGAACAGTGTTTTAAAAGTAATAGTATTACAAATTCGGCCTCGGCCTATCAAAACCCCATTATCAGGGAAAAACTTGAAAAACTTAGCTTGAGACCTATTTTTAATAACAATGAAAACATTCATATTGAGCCGATGACTCATAAAAAAGAAAATCTTCACCTTCCTCTTACCCACACACAAATCAAACAAAAAGGTGAAGATCACTATTTAGAATTAAGTTCAAGCAAGGTTGCTGTCTTCCGTCTTTATTCTGACCCCATTTTGCTCAACTTCATCTCTTTCTTGCTGAATTCCGTAATAGGACTTTCAATTGCCAAGACTCTGACTTCTCTGGCAGTTCCTCAAGTAGAAGATTTAAAAAATGTATTAAATAACTTTAATGATGTTGAGAGTTGTTTAAATTCACTACATCACGATACGACCATCATGATTTCTAAGCTTATCACCAAACAAATCACTTCTCGTCCCTTTCTAAAATAAATATAGTGAAACTCTCTAAAAATGGAATTATAGATTTGCAAAAGTCTCTTTTTCTGAATATGAAAAAGAAGGCCCTGAGTTTTGAAGGAAAAATCACTGATGAATTAAAAAGTTATCGAAGGGCCCAAAAAAGATACGCCAATAGAAGTTTTGAAACCTCTACTCTAATAGAGTTATTTGAAAGCATCGAAGATGCTAATATCATCTTTTTAGGGGACTTTCATACTTTTGACCAAAATACCAAAAATTTTGAACGTATTTTAAAGGCCCTCATAAAAAAAGATAAAAAATTGGCGTTTGGCCTTGAATTTATTTTCGCTAGCAAACAAAAATATATCGATCTGTATCTGGCCGGACACCTTAGCGAGCTTGAGTTTTTAGAATCGATTGATTATTTTCAAAGTTGGCGATTTCCCTGGAAACATTACTCATTCCTTTTTAATTTTGCAAAAAAAAATAGAGTCCCTATACTTGCATTAAATTCAAACGGAACTTTAGATAAAAGAGATCAATTTGCCTCTGATCACATCTCCTATTTTTTAAAAGACAACCCCGAATATAAAATGCTCGTTCTTTTTGGAGAACTTCATATAATGCCTAACAAGATACCAAAGCTTGTGACCAAATCTTTAGGCCCTGATTTCAAGCAATTAATCATCCATCAAAACCTCGATGATGTTTTTTGGAAACTTAATGAGTCATCCATAATACGGTTTAATGAACTTGAGTTCTCCCTTCAGGCCTCACCTCCATGGATCAAGTATGAAAGCATGATTTATTGGCTCGAAAACATTCTAGAAGACCCTGAGTTTGATCTACATGAATACATTCTTGAAAAAAAAGGGAATCTCAACTCCGGCGATTTGAGTGAAAAGTTTTTATTTCTTTGTTTGAAAATTAATGAGGGTCTTAGTTTAGACCTTGAGGTTTCCAAGCTTGAGAATTTTAATATATTTGATTACCACCAAATGGAAATTGTCTTAGAAAAGTTGAATAAAAATAACAAATTAGATTATTTTTACAAAAAATTAATAACTAACGGGAAATCTTTTTGTATCCCCGAAAGTTCTGACTACTACCTCCCTAATTCATCGGTCAATAAAGTCTCGATGATTATAGGACTGCACCTTAAAAACATCTTAAATGAGAGCGTACCTCTAAGTGAAAATAATTCAGATTTCTTCTGTCGGTTTATTGGAAATTTCTTTATTGCCCACTTCTGTTCCAAAATTTTAAATCCCTACAAAAAATGTGATCTCTATTTAGACCTATTAAAAAATATGGCTTCCTCTGGATATACCCAAGAGGAAAAAGTTTTCTATAAAAGCTCGATTAAAATCTTAAATGATCTCTCTAACAACATTGATATCTCTACAATTATAGAAGGACAGGATTTTTATGTGCTCTACTCTTTAGCTGAGATAATTGGGCCCCTCTTAGGAGACATCTATTATCAAAATATCGATTCATATAATGGAGAGGTTAGAGAGTACATACAAAATAAATTGCTTTATTCAAACCCTACATTGGAAGAATTACCTAACATATTCAATATTATCTTTGATGACCTTAAATTAAATATTTCAAAGAAAGATTATTTTTAGGCGTGAAGATTGGATCTTAAATCTTGAGGTATAACTTTTTCGAAGGCCCCTAATTTGGCCCGTGACACTTTTTTAAGAGTTGACTTCATTTTTATCTTAATCACTGGGGTGCCATCAATATTTTCAAAAAACATTTCCCCTTTGCAGTCTTTGGCCAGCTCAGTTGCAATTTTTAAATCAATATATTTAGGACTAATCTCAGGTATATCTCCATTTTCACCCAATCCATTTTGGCCTTTTAAAAACCCCTTTTTAAAAGTTGGTCCATTATTTGATATCTCTAAAATAGCAGTGTCACCTAGTTGTTTGCTTTTAACGACAATTTTTTTTCTCTCCATTTCTTGTGGAATATTTTTCAAAGAAAATGAAAAAACTGAAAAGAGAAGTTGCTCTAAGGTTTCAAGAGCTACCAAAGGATGAATTTGTTCATTAAGGTTTAACTCTAAAAAGATTCCTTCTGTGAATAACTTGGCCGTATGAAGATCTAAAATCTTAGAAAATGCATCACTAAGTGATGTCGTTTCCCTCGTGTACATTGTATTTTCTGTCTTATAGACATTATTCATCTTGATGGGTTTCCAATTTCCTGGTCTAAATTTTCCATCAAAATTTTTCTGACTATAATTAGTAAAAAGTTGCGTAACCTGAGGCATCTTTGAAGTGCTTAACGCATCAGTTATTATCGTTT
Organism: Campylobacterota bacterium; assembly: GCA_003650125.1. Lineage (GTDB taxonomy): Bacteria > Bdellovibrionota > Bacteriovoracia > Bacteriovoracales > Bacteriovoracaceae > SMWT01. The sequence continues at coordinate 1,691 of QNFX01000037.1, read as the reverse complement.
CAACTTTAGTATTTCGTTTATGGCCCATGGCCTCTTTTATAAGTTCTGCATTCTTTTCAATCTTGCCACGCTCTCCAACTTCTCTGCGACCGAGCATTAAATCCCAAAGTATCAGTGCAAAAATTCCAAAGAAGCTAAAATAAAAGACCATTTCCTTATAACTTAAAGAGGCCATTAACTCTGCATCTGCCGTTTCCATTTCAGAATATATTTTATCTGCTAACCCTTCTGCATTCGAGAAATGCTCTTTAAAATTCTTTTTTCCTTTTTGGGCCAAACCATTCGCTTTTTCACCTTTTAAATCTCCATGAAGCCAAAAAACCTCTGACGTTAGAGCGTTTAATTTACCTTCGACCTTTTCAAAGTGAACTCCAAGCCCCTCTTCGGCCCGGGCAATCACATCTCCAAAGCATTCTTCCGTAAGATTTAAAAAACTTGGATTAAGGTAATTAGTTTTACCCATTATTTTAGCAGTAAAACTTTGGTTAACTCTAGAAAAGCATGTCTGAATACCATTATTTACAGTTTGAAATTCGTTTAATTTATTTAAGATATCTTGCAGATTGAAAGAAGAATAAAAGGCCAAAGAAAGCAAGGCCAGACATAAAACCTTTTTTCCTTGATATAAAATCGTCGATTTCATGGATTTCCCTTTAATTTTTAACCTTTATTTAATTATGCTACATTGTGCTATTTTCAGGTCAATAAACGGTCAAAAATGCCAGGTAGTCCTATCAAAAGCTAATTGCTTTGTTATAAGATGTCCCCGTGGGTGACATGAAAAAACTCCTATTCCCCCTAATCATAGCGACCACTCTTCACGTGGCCCTCATCAACTTTAAATTTCCCAAATTCTTAGATGAAGCTCCCTCTAAACAAAAAAAACTCATAACTCTTACCCCTGTAGATGCAAATCTTCTAAAAAGACTTAGAACTGTTGGAATAAAAAATGGCAGTAAAGATTTTAGTGCCCCATTAAAAAAGGGGCCTTTAGATATGACCTCTCTTAGACCTCAAAAAATTAATAAAGTTAAGCAAAAACAAAAAGGGCCTTCTCTACGAGGAATCTCGACTCTTTCAAGTCCTGTAACTGTAGTTGGAAGCACTGCTGATTTTGCTATCTCTCCCCAAATTTTAAAGGCCTTTAAATCTACTAATTTAAATGTGGCCTTTGAACCTCCTGAGGGTGTGGATAAAGATAAATTAAACAGTGTAGAAAAGAAATTTTATGGTTTTAGCAGAAGAACTTATGATCTCTATGTCTCATCCCTGATTAAATCACTCAACAATACCCTCAAAGAAAAACCTTATTTAAACTTCATGGAACTTGAAGGGAGCTATAATCTGGTTGGCAAGATTGCTTTTAACCAGGAAGGTGATGCTATTTCCACTCGTTTTATCCAAGTGGCAGGCCAAGAAGATATTCAACAACTATTTGAAAATACATTAATGGATATAAGAATAATCCCCAATCCTCCCAAAGAACTGCTCAAAAAAGATGGAACCTTTTCCATCTACTACAAGCTCCGTGTAGGTCTTTAAACAAAATTTATTTTTCCTAAATTTCCCCCCAATAAAGTCGATAATTTAACTAGACTCTAAGGGTAGGAAACAATGAATAAAATAAATTTTCTCTTCATCATATTGGGCCTAATTGTGGCCACAAGCTGTAAGCCTAGAGAAGAGAGAGA
>QNFX01000036.1 GCA_003650125.1 Campylobacterota bacterium | reverse complement strand
ATAGGGATTATTGGTGCCGGCGCCATTGGTGTTGAATTTGCCTATTTTTGGAATGCCTTTGGAGTTGATGTTCATATTTTTGAAATTCAACCCAGACTTCTTCCCATTGAAGATGAAGACTCTTCAAAAGAAGTTGAAAGGGCCTATAAAAAATATGGCATTAAAATGTCTCTTGGAGTTGAGGGAATTAAGGCCAAGAACGATGGTAAGGGCGTTACCTTCTCCGTTAAAGGAGATAAAAATTATAAATTTGATATGGGTTTAATTGCCGTTGGAATGGTGGGAAGTATTGAGCATATAGGTTTAGGAAAAGTTGGAATTAAAACAGATAAAGGATTTATCAGCGTAAATGAAAACTATGAAACCTCTATTCCTGGTGTCTATGCGGTTGGAGATGTAGCAGGCCCTCCACTTCTCGCCCACGCAGCTTCTCATGAAGGAATCATTGCTGCTGAACACTTGGCGGGAAAAAATCCTCATCCACTAGAAATGTTAAATATTCCAGGTTGTACTTACTGTCAGCCTCAAGTGGCCTCAGTTGGATATACCGAAAGAGCACTTAAAGAAAAAGGAATTGATTACACTGTTGGAAAAGTTCCTTTTATGGCCAACGGCAAGGCACTGGCCAGTAATGAAAAACCAGGATTTGTTAAAGTTTTAATGGGCAAAGTTCATGGCGAGCTTTTAGGGGCGCATATCGTTGGGACTCAGGCGACAGAACTTATACATGAATACGTGCTATTTAAAACGATGGAAGGAATTGATGAAGAAATTTTTTCCACCGTTCATCCCCACCCAACCCTTGGTGAATGGTTAGGGGAAGCAGTATTAAATGCCAAGGGAAGATCACTAAATATTTAAGGAGAAAGTCAAATGGCCAGAGTAGAAATTGTAATGCCTCAGATGGGAGAATCGATCACTACGGGTACAATTACCAAGTGGACTAAAGCTCCGGGAGAAATAATTGAGGTTGATGAAATACTGCTTGAAATATCTACTGACAAAGTAGAGTCAGAAATCCCTTCGCCTTATAAAGGAAGAGTTGAAGTATTGCATTTTAATGAAGGGGATACTGTTGATATTGGAATCGTTATTGCAGAAATTGAAACTGATCTCTCAGTTGAATTTTCCGATGATAAGGCAAAGGCCGAACCAGCTCCAAAGGTAAAAGAAAAAGAAGCACCAGTTGTTAAAACTCAATCAACGGTAAAAGAAGGGCGAAAATTTTATACACCGCTAGTGAAATCTCTCGCGAGAGAAGCGGGGATCTCACTTTCTCAACTGAGTGGTATCGCAGGGACTGGAGCAGGTGGAAGAGTTAACAAAGCAGACTTTTTTGCGTACTTAGATGGTAGATCTAGTTCGACAAAGTCAACAAGCTCAAGTGAGCGAGTTGAAGTGGTGCCGATGTCTAATATGAGAAAAACCATTGCACAAAATATGGTTTTATCAAAAACTACTTCTGCTCATGTAAACTCTATTGCTGAAGTTGATATGACTAAGATTGTAAAATTTAGAGAGAGCGTGAAAGTAGGTTTTAAACGGCAAGAAGGATTTAACCTTACCTATACTCACTTTATAATGTTTGCCATTGTTAAAACTCTAAGAGAATTTCCAACCGTTAATGCTTCAATTGAAGGTGATAATATTCTACTTAAAAAATATATTAACCTTGGCTTTGCTGTGGCCACTGAAACGGGGCTGGTTGTTCCAAATGTAAAAGATGCAGATTCACTAAATATGTTGGGCCTTGCGAGATCTGTAAATGAATTGGCACAAAAGGCGAGAAATAAAAAGTTAACCATGGATGATCTCTCTGATGGGACTTTTACTTTTACTAATAATGGATCTTTTGGAACACTGATTGCCACCCCTATAATTCTTCAACCTCAGGTGGGGATTTACTGTGCGGGAGTTATTAAAAAACAATTAGTCGTAGGAGATGATGACTCTTTCAATATTAGATCTATTATGTATGGAACTCATACTTATGATCACAGACTTGTAGATGGGGCAGTAGGGGGAACTTTTCTTTATAAGTTACATAAAAACTTAGAAGATATGGATCCAGCAGCTCTTTTTTAATCCCAGAGTTTAGATAGTCTTTCTTTAAGGGCCTTTTCTCGGCCCATATCACTTGGATTGTAAAATTTAGGAATCACTTCATTTGTGTACTCTTGTTTCACAAAATGATTTGGATATTTATGAGGGTATTTATAGGGAGGTGTTCCTTTGGGGGGAAAGCTCTTTAAATGATCTGGAACTTGAGTTGTTGATTTTTCTTTTACAAAATCCATCGCTTCATTAATGGCCTTGTAGGCGGCATTACTTTTAACTGTTGAAGCAAGATAGGTGGTTGCTTGGGCAAGGTTGATTCTCGCTTCGGGCATGCCAATGCTTGAGACTGCTGTTAGAGCAGATGTCGCCAACATTAAGGCGAGAGGGTCAGCATTTCCGATATCTTCTGAGGCAAAGATAACGAGTCTTCTAGCAATAAAAACAGGGTCTTCTCCACCATCTAACATGATCGCTAGCCAGAGGATTGCCGCTTGAGGATCACTTCCCCGCATACTTTTTATAAAGGCCGATATGACATCATAGTGGCGGTCTTGATTTTTATCATAGTCACGGGCATTTTCTAAAATAAGAGATTTTATTTCTCCTGCCGTTAAATCCTGGTTATCGTTTACAATATCTAAAATATTTAAGGCCTTCCTGGCATCTCCCCCAGTGTAATCAGCAATAAATTGTAAGGTAGAATCATCAAGGGTAATGGAAAATTCTGTGCAGGTGTTTTTTAAAATGGTGGCAATATTATCTGTTGTGAGTGGGGATAGTTCCACTATTTGAATTCTAGAGAGTAGTGCTCTATTTATGGAGCTGCGAGGATTTTCCGTGGTAGCACCAATCATGGTGAAGGATCCAGATTCAATATGTGGGAGAAGAGCATCTTGTTGAGCTTTATTAAAACGATGGATTTCATCGATGAAAATAATAGATTCTTTGCCAAAAGAGTTTTTAAGTTCAAGCGCTGATTTGATTAATTTTTTAAGATCATTTACGCCACCTAAAACAGCATTAAATTTATAAATTTCTTTATCACTATTTTGTGCCAGGATGAAGGCCAGAGTAGTTTTTCCAGTTCCTGGAGGCCCCCAAAATACGATGCTGGGAAAGTTTTCCTTAGTAAGAAACGAATATCTTTGTAGCATTTTATCCTGGCCGATGAAGCCAGTTAGATTTGTAGGGCGGGCCCTAAAGGCCAGAGGTGTTTTAGTTTCACAGGCGAAAAGCCCCATTTGATTTGATTCGAGGTTCATTGATCTACCTTACAAGTACTATTTTTAAAATGGAATTCCATCTTCGATGCATTATCTTTAGTTGGCCTTTGGAAGTGATTTCCTTCCACCGGGGAACCTTCATGTAAAAAGAATTCCAAGTGATATTTAATTCTTCTAAACGGGTCACAAGATAATTTAAGTTTTGCTTTTTTAATACTTCCTGTTCTAGCTTTTTTATGAAATTTGCCCAAACAAAATAGAAGTTTTTTTGAAGATCATCATTAAGTGGTTTGGTGAGGATTATTTCTATTTGCAGTTTTGCCCGATTTAGATACACGCTGATCTGTTTCTTTCTTTTATAAAGAAGTGGGTTTTCCAAATAATTCAAAATATTGTGCCACGTATCAGTGATTTCACCGGATTCTTTAGAAAGCATGAGAGTAGAGTCGATGTTTTTCTTTTTGCTATAGAGCAGAGTAATTCGTTGCTCTAGTTTTAAGGTTTTTTTATTAATTCTTTGGGCCAAATGCTTGAGGTCTTCAAAATTTTCTTTGCAGTTCTCTTTTTGGCAGTATGGGGCGAAGTCTTGCCAATGTTTTTCAAAGCGATGGGTTAAGTTTTTTAAGTTAATAATGTCTTTTTGTAGAGGATTAATTTTTTTTAAGACAGAATAAAAATCGCGAACCAAATTTCTAACTTGTGGCCTTATATAATTATGAAAAGATCTGTTTGAGACATTGATTTTTTTGGAGTTATAATAAAAATAGGAATAGCCATGGGCATAGTTAATGCTACTAAAAAGTAAAAATAAAATTAGAATTCGACCCATAGTCTATTATTTTTTCGGCCTGCTATAATGTCAACGCCAGTTATATTTTTTCTATCTTAAATGAGATGTCATATTTTTCGATTTGGTAGGAGATAATTCCTTCTCCATCAAGTTCTTTTTGCTCCAAATCGTTTGCCAGGGTTTCACCCGCAATGTAGTCCTTGTGCTTTAAAATAGCACTTTCTAGGTCACTTGCGCCGGAAAAGCTAACTTTAATACGGTCAGTTACATTAAGGTCTAAATCCTTCCGAGATTTTTGAATCCTGTTTACCACTTCACGGGCCAGACCTTCATCTAAGAGCTCTTGAGTTAGTTTACAGTCTAGATCAATGGAAATGAAACGGTTGGAGAGGGCCTGAGTCCCTTCTTTGGCCTCACGGAAAACTAGGATATCTTCAGGAGAGAAAACTTCTCCAGCAAGTTCTATTTTTCCATCAATTTCAAGTTTTTCTAGATCACTTGCATCAAGTCCGGCGATGAGACCTCGATATTTGCCAAAGTTTTTACCAAGTCTTTTACCTAGAACCGGAGAGTTTGGTTTTGCAAATAATCTGATGAATTCACCTTCATTTTCAGAGTATTCAATTTTTTTCACATTGAGTTCATTTTTAATATAAGACTCAAGTTTAGAGATCTCTTTTAGCAGTGATTTATTTTTATGAATTATGGTAAGAGTATTCAGAGGGGTTTTTACCTTAATCTGTTCTTTGTTTCTTTTTTGTCTTCCAAGAAGAATAATTTGTTGCATACGATCCATAGCATCTTCTAGGGTAGCATCCATATATTTATCTTGTGGCAGGGGATAGCTGCAAAGGTGAACAGACTCCTCTTCTCTTTCTCCAAAGTTGGCAAGTGATTGATAAATATATTCAGATAGGAAAGGAGCAAAAGGGGCCATGGCCTGCGAGAATTCTTTTAGCGCCAAGTAAAGAGCTGAATAAGCACTACATTTATCTTTTTCAAGTCCTCCACCCCAATATCTTGAACGGTTAAGTCTAATGTACCAGTTAGTTAGATCTTCTATAAAATGAAAAAGCGCCGGAACCACGTTATAGAGCTTATATTCTTCCATCTCTTTGGCAATGTTAGCTTTTAGAGTTTGTAGTTTTGAGATAATCCAGCGGTCAGTGATATTATCACCGAGGTGGAGATTATCTTTAGCATTCCACTTATCTACTTCAGCGTAGGTTTTGAAAAACTTAAAGGAGTTATACCATGGAAGAAGAACTTTTCTCACCATGTCCTTAACTCCAGCATCAGCAAATCTTTGTTCTTCTGCTTTAACGAGTCCAGAATTTATTAAGTAAAGCCTTAGGGCATCAGCACCAAACTTTTCCATTAAAACATCTGGAGGAGTGAAGTTCTTTAAGCTTTTAGACATTTTTTTGCCATCTTCTGCCAGCACCATGCCATTGACGATAACATTTTTAAAAGCGGGAGAATCAAAAAGGGCGGTAGATAAAATAGTTAGGGTGTAAAACCAACCTCTAGTTTGATCGAGTCCTTCAGCAATGTATTCGGCAGGAAAACCTTTTTCAAATACTTCTTTATTTTCAAAAGGGTAGTGTAGTTGGGCATAAGGCATAGCACCTGATTCAAACCAACAATCTAGAACTTCTTCAATTCTTTGGTATTTACCTTCTTCTCCATCGATAGTGAAGGTGAGAGGATCGACATTTTCTCGGTGTAGATCATCTAGTTTGATCCCGGTATAGTTTTTTAACTCTTCAATAGATCCAACACAGATTCTATTTCCAGTCACTTCGTTAATCCAAATAGGAAGGGGAGTTCCCCAAATTCTATTTCTTGAGATGGCCCAGTCTCGGGCCCCCGCAAGCCAGTTGCCAAATCGACCATCTTTAATATGAGAGGGTACCCAATTAATTTGGGCATTAGATTTTAAAAGTTTGTCAGTATAAGTTTCTACTTTTACAAACCAAGAAGGAATAGCTTTATAAATTAAGGGGGTATGAGACCTGGGACAAAAGGGATATGAGTGAACATAAACAGATTGCTCAAAAAGTCTCTCTCGTTCTTTAAGCGCTTTAATAATAGCTTTGTCAGCATCTTTTACATAGATACCGGTATAATCAGTTACTTCACTTGTAAATTTCCCATTATTATCAACAGGGCAAGCATGGACGTGTAGTTCTGCTTCTCGCATAACCCGATTGTCATCCTCTCCAAAATCTGGAGCGATGTGAACAATTCCAGTACCAGCATCAGTGGTGACAAAATCATCAGCAATAATTTGAAAGGCGCCATCTTTTTCGAGATTGGAGAAGTAGGGAAACAAGGGCTCATATCTTTTTCCCTTGAGATCACTCCCTTTCATTTCAGAAATTAGTTTTAGGTTTTTATTTTTTCCTACGGATTCAAGTAAATCTTTGGCCACAATCAGATGGATATTTCGGTCTTCATCTAATACTTTTACGTAATCTAAACTCTCTCCAATACACAGAGCGAGGTTAGATGGTAGGGTCCAGGGAGTTGTGGTCCAAGCGGCCACATAAGTATCTTCATCTTTTAATTTAAAAAGGACAGTGATCGCAGGGTCTTGAACATTTTGGTAATTAGATCCCGCCTCAAAATTTGAAAGTGGAGTTCCAAGAGCGGTGGAAAAAGGCATAACCTTCGTTCCCTTATAGATCAGATTTTTATCCCAAAGTTGCTTAAAAACCCACCACACCGATTCCATGAAAGAGGTGTCCATGGTTTTATAATCGTTTTCAAAATCAACCCAACGGCCAAGCCTAGAAATGGTCTTTTCCCATTCAGCAGTAAACCTTTGAACAATTCCTCGACATTCATCATTGTAGGACTTGATACCAATTTCTTTGACGATTTCTTGGGCCGGCCGACCAAACTTTTTATCGATCTCATGTTCAATTGGCAGTCCATGACAATCCCAACCAAATCTTCGATCTACATAAAAACCTTTCATGGTGAAATATCTTGGGACAATATCTTTTAGGGTACTCCCGACCAGGTGACCATGGTGAGGGAGGCCGGTAGCAAAAGGAGGCCCGTCATAGAAAATATAGGGGGTACCTTTTTTGGTTTTTTCCAACGACTTTTTAAAAATATCGTTATCTTGCCAGAACTTCAGAGTCTTATGCTCGGTCTTTACAAAGGAAAATTGTTCGCTAGTCTCACTCACAGGTGGATCTCCCATTATTTTGAAGGCAGACCATAGCAGCAAAAGGCCTCTTTGAATAGGTTTTAGGGGAAAATTTGACCGTTGAGCGCGTATTGTCAAAGAGCGGCCAGCAGATATCCGAAACACTTACTACATGAAAAGATTAATACCAGTCATATTACTCATCTTAGCGCCCATGTCTTGGGCCGAGCTTAAAACCCAGAGGTTATTTTATAAAGGCCAGGACCAAAGTTTAATCAACTGGGAAAAACTAGATAAATCTTGGATGGACTTTCGAAAATGGAAATTGACCCTAAAATACAAGGAAGAAAATACAGATTGGGAAATTTTGATAAAAAATCGCCAAATGCGAGAAGTTCTAGGGCGGGGTATTCAGTGCGTGGGAACATGTCAGCTCTATCGGGGAATTAAAAATAATAATCTCAATTTTAGATCGCTACTACTTGAAGGTGATGAGGTGATGACTGAAGCTGATAGCTATGCGTGGATATTTTTGCTCGATGGAACGCTAGTTAGAATTTCTCCGAATTCTTCCATATCTTTGAGAGAGATAAATATCGGGATGGATTCAAATTTTTTTCAAGTTAGAATAAATTACGGAAATATACTCTGGATGGCACGTGATATTAGACCCTACAATGTGGATAATGAACCGGAGTCAGATACCATCTTTTTACCTCTCGATTTTAAGGAAACGAGGGCCCAAATATTACCTATTGAATATTCCGAATCAGATATCTTTAAGGTGCTTATAAAACCTCATAATTATGAGAGACATCAAACTCTTGCAAACCGCTTAATTGCCGAAAATAATCTCTATATTCATGCGAAACCGACCTACTCATTTATTGTTATGCCAAATGGAACAGTAGCGGGAAAGAATTTACAAGCAGAGTTTGTTGTTCTCACCGGAAATGAATCATATTTTAAAAAGAGAACTCCCGAGCAACTAGGATTTGAACTATATGAGGGAGAAGAAAATTTAAATAAATCGGCCAGTTTTTATTTTAGGGGTTTTGATAATAAAGAAGTGGGGGAAGTGGAACCAGGATATTGGTATAAAGTTTCTTCCCAGGGACAAAAATTAAAAAAGATGCCTCAAGAAAAAAATAAACAGTTTTGGCCTGGAGAACTTCTAACAGGGAAAATTACATCGATTATAATGGCCAGAGAGCTACTCCTTAGGAAATATTCTACCTTTATGTTTGAAGACATTATAGATCCCCAGGTTTTTGCTGAAGTGCATGGATATCGTCTTTGGGGTCGTATGGATGATATTTATAAAGAGGGTCTATATCGAAGACTAGAATTTCTTAAAGAATATACCAGAAGAATAGAGACCAATAATTTTTTAGTCAGGGAAAGATTTAAAAATCAGCTAGAGAAAAAAGGTGAAACCTTATTTGAGATGCAATATAGTAATAAGTTTTTTATAAAGGCACTAAAGCACTACTACAAAACAAGGGAGCGTGGTTTCTATGAATCAGAAGAAATATACCTTAATTCTCGCTAGCCAGAGTCCTCGAAGAATTGAACTTCTAGGTCACCTAAATATTCCCTTTGAAATAATTCCTTCAAATATCGTTGAAGATCCCCAAGAGACAGCATTAAAACTTGCCGAGTTAAAAGGCATAAATATTTGTGAATCACTAAAGGGCCGGGAAGGTTATGGGGAAACTTTTTTTCCTTTCGTCGTATCCTCTGATACTCAGGTTAGATTAGGTGAAAAAATTTTTGGAAAACCTGCCAACAGAGAAGAGGCAAAAAAAATACTGCTTGAGCTTCAAGGTAAGTCCCACGAGGTAATAACTGCTGTGTATATGGGACGCTTTGATATTAGTACCGGTGAATTCCTACACTCCGCTTTTTATTGCACCTCAAAAGTTACTTTCGATCAAATTAGCGACGATATATTAGACCAATACCTTGATACCGGAGATTCTCTAGATAAAGCAGGCGCCTACGGCATCCAAGGGCCAGGTCTTATCTTTATCAACCATATTGAGGGTTCCTATTCAAATGTAGTGGGATTTCCCCTTGCAGAATTTCTTAAACAGTTAAAAGAATTTTTAGGGGATAGTACAAACTGGAGATCCCTATTCCATGAATGAATTAGTGACCACTTGGGAGAAATATCAAGTAAAGGTCAAGATCATTGAAGAAAATAAACTAGAGATTGCCTTATTGGTTAAACCTGGGTCAAAAAAAGAAAAAATTTTTGTTGGAAGCAGTGGAGAAATTATCGTCGCCATTTCTAAACGACCTGTGCAAGGCCAGGCCAACCAGGCAGTGGTAAAATACTTAGGAAAAAATTTAGGACTGGCCGCGAGCTATTTAAATATTACAAGTGGTGCCAAATCCAAGATTAAGATATTGCAAATTGTTTATCATTTTAGCGAGAATAAAAGTGAAGATTACTATATTTCTAAGCTCGATTCCCTTTTTGGAGTATAAATGAAAATTTTATTAATCATGTTTTTACCTATGTATGCTTGGGGTAATACCGAGTTTCAGGTCCAGATAGATCAACTATTGCACCTAAGGCCTGAGGTCTTTACCAAGAACATAGAAGGATATCGTAAAAACTTTGAGAGCTACTTTTTCAAAAGAAAAGCGATCTGTATGGGAGAGTTTTCTGCCAATCTTTTAGAAGAGGATGAGCTTTCTTTAAAAAAGAAGTTAACTAAAGATGAGAGAAAATTATGTCTAGATAAGATGAAAAAAATGCAGCGCGAATATACCAATGGAATCTTTTTGGCGCGCAAGAGGTATCTGGAGTATCTCCACAAAAAAAGAATCCAAAATTTAATTGAAGCAAAAGAATTGGCATTAAAAGATCTTAACGCTTACTAGCTTTATTGTTCTTCAATCCTCTAGGACGGAGACTCTTTGCCGCAGTGAGTGATTTTTTGGGCCGAAGGCCTCTTCGACCTTTGAGGGGTCTAATTTCTTTTAGTTTTTTCATACTATTTCCCGAAGTCTTTAAGTTTTCGTCACAAAAGGGTTTGTGCTTAATAGAAAACTTTTGTCCTTGGGGTAATTAAGGAAGGACTTGCTCTACACCCTTTTATTAAATAAATTTATTTCCAAAATCACTCCATATTTATGATTTTTGGTAGGATATGATCTTAACACATTTTGTCAAAAAGTAAAGGTCTGCGTCATTTAGGTGCTCCCTCACCTTAGTAAATTGGTTGTAAATACCGATTATTTAGGGCATTGTAGAGCACTATAAAAAATTCTGTGAGTGACCCATGAGATCTATACTTCAAGCGATTTTATTTAGTTCTTTAATGCTACTTATTGGCTGCCAAAATATGATGATTGGGGCCACTGGAGCGCTTATTTATGATTCTACTGAAGGTATTGAAAGGGAAAATAATCTAGAAAATTTTGAGAAAGGAATTCTTGGAAATCTGCTCTTAGTAGAAGGGCTTCTCTCCCTTAAACCTGAAGATTCAAACCTTCTAGTGAGCCTAACTAAAGGGTATGCAGGATATACTTTTTCAGTTCTTGAAACTCACTATCTAAGAGATTACTACGCAGATAAATTTCCTTCTCCCTATAAAAAGAAAATTATTGAGTATTACTCCCGTTCCCTAAAATATGGACTGAGATTTTTTAAGGCCAATGGAATTACTTTTGAAGATCTTAAAAAATCCTTGAGAGAAAACAAGTTTAACGAGCTTTTAGATAAAAAACTGGACCTAAGTGATCGGGACCTGGAAGGAGTTGTCTTTACGGGGCATTCTCTGGGCGGTCTGATAAACTTTCAAAAAGGGAAAATGAGTATTGTTACCTACGCACCTCTGGCCAAGGCCATGTTTGATTGGTCTTGTAAAAAAAATCCTAATATAGGAAATGGTATCTGTGATATTTTCTTTGGGGCCTATGAAGCTTCTAGGCCGAGAGGATTAGGTGGAAGGCCAGAAATAGGAAAAAATTATTTTTTAAATATGATCGTTAAACATCCCAACAACTGGTTAGGGAGAGTTGCCTACATGCAATATTATTTAATTCCTTATGTTGATGAGGTTGGATATTTAGAGCAAAAAAACTTTATGGAAAAAGCGCTTAAACTTCATGAAAAAGAATTATTTTGGTCACCAAGAGAATTAAAAGAAAAAGATGTATTTTCCAATAAACGTTTGAGGCTTTACCAAACCATAGCAGTCGAGCGTTTTAAAATTATGAAAAAATTTGAAGAGGATTTATTTTAATGAAATCATTACTACTTATCATTTGTCTTTTGGTCAGTTCTGTAGGCCTTGCTAAAATAAGATTAAAAGTTGCTGTGGTAGCTCCTGAAGATACTGCTTGGGCCAATAATCTTAAGCTTTTTGCTAAAGATATTAAAAAATACACCAAGGGTGAAGTAAATATGAAAATTTACTTCGGTGGAGTTATGGGAGATGAGCCGGATGTTCTAAGGAAAATTCGTGTAGGACAACTCCAAGGAGGAATCTTTACGGGAAAAACATTGGGTGAAATTAGTGGCGATGTGAGGGTAATTGAAATTCCCTATACTTTTTTTGATGATCGAACAAAAGCACTAAATGCCTTGGAGAAAATGACTCCTTATTTTAATAAGAGATTTAAAGACAATAAATTTATAAACTTAGGCTTTTTTGAGCTTGGAATGATCTATTTCATTTCGGTTAAAAAAACTAAGAGATTGGAAGACCTTAAAGGACAAAAAATCTGGACCTGGCAAGGTGATGAATTGGTAACTAGTGTTATTAAAAATATGAATCTCATCTCAGTTCCTCTTCCTCTAACTGATGTATTAGGTTCTCTTTCAACGGGAATGGTTGAGGCCGCCTATGCTCCACCTCTAGGGATCGTTGCACTCCAATGGTATACCAAAGTTAAGTACCTAATTGATTTTCCTCTGGCCTTCTCTATTGGGGCCATGTTGATCAAGCAATCAGTGTGGAAAAAAATCAAACCAGAGCATCAGAAATATATTATTGAGACTGCTAAAAAATATGTTTCCAAAGTAAATGATGCCAATAACATAGAAAATGGTGAGGCCCTTCAGGCCATGAAAGATAATGGTATTGCCTTTATTAAATTTCCAGATAAAGATTTAAAGGAGGCCCAGGCGGTTAGAAAGTCTGTAGTAAAGCAATTAAGAGGGAAACTCTTTTCTGATGAGGCCTATAAAAAATTAGAAGGAATATTAAAAAGTGGTAAATCTCCTAAGACTAATTGATAAGGGAATAGAAAAAGGATCTTCCTATATTCTCGTTCTCAGTATTTTCTTAATGCTGGTTTTTAGCGTTTTAATTATCGTTTTAAGATGGATTGATATCAGTATTCCTTGGTTTGAATCATTTATTCGTCATTTAGTTCTTCTGGCCACCTTTTTAGGTGGGGTCTTGGCCACTGGACGTGGAACTCATATTGGAATCGATATCTTAAGCAAATACCTGGAAGGTCAAAAGCTCACTCAATATAAGGTTTGGGTAAATCGACTTACATATCTTGCTTCTTTTGGAACCTTGGTTTGGATTACCAAGGCCTGTTATGATTTTATGATAGTAGAACTCGAGTATGGCAAGGTTGAGTTTTTAGGCCTGCATAGCGGAGTCTTAGTAGGAATCATTCCCTTTGGCCTGGGGCTTATAGCTTATCGCTTTCTCTTTAAATTTATTGACTCATTTACTCCTGCAGGAGCTGCCCAGTGATTTTTATTGCTCTTGGTATAATAGCTCTGGCCCTTATTGGAACTCCAATTTTTGTTATTATGGGACTAGTTTCTCTGGTCGCCTTTAGTAATGCGGGAATTGAGGTTTCTGCCATTGGAATTGAGATTTATAAAATAGCTGCGGCCCCCACTCTTTTAACGATCCCCTTATTCACATTTGCCGGATACCTAATGGCAGAATCTGGAACTCCAAAGCGGTTGTTTCGTCTTGCCGATTCGGCCCTTGGATGGATGCCTGGTGGTGTGGCCATTGTTAGTTTGGTTGTTTGTGCCTTCTTTACAGCTTTTACTGGTGCCTCGGGAGTAACTATTGTTGCCTTGGGAGGGCTTCTCTATCCCATCCTCATAGAGGAAAAGTATTCTTCCAAATTTAGCTTAGGACTGATAACGACCTCAGGGTCTCTGGGACTTTTATTTCCGCCTAGTCTCCCCATTATTTTATATGGACTAGTGGCCAAAGTAGATATTGATACTCTTTTTAAAGCTGGGATTGTTCCTGGTATTCTGCTTATTGTTATTCTCTCTGCTTGGTCCATTAGAAATGGGGCAAAGAAAGAAAAAAATGAGAAAAAGGTCTTTTCCCGTACTGAATTACTGGCCGCTTTAAAAGGTGCGATATGGGAGATACTTCTTCCCATTGGTGTGCTTGTTGGAATTTATGGCGGGTATACAACAGTATCCGAAGCGGCGGCCTTGACGGCCCTTTATGTGTTAATTATTGAGTGTTTTATCTATAAGGATCTCAATTTCTTTAAGGATGTCCCAAAAGTAATTTATGACTCTATGGCCTTGGTAGGAGCAATTCTACTTATTCTTTGCTGTGCCATGGGAGTCACCAATTTCTTAGTTGATGAAGAAATCCCCATGCAGATCCTCGATTGGATGAGAACATTTCTCACCAATAAATATAGCTTCCTGTTATTTTTAAATATCTTCCTACTGATTGTGGGAACCATGATGGATATCTTCTCAGCAATTATTGTCGTGGTTCCACTGATAACTCCTATCGCTGCCGAATTTGGGGTCCATCCAGTTCATTTAGCGATTATTTTTCTTACTAACCTGGAGATTGGCTATATTACCCCTCCAGTCGGCCTTAACTTATTTATTTCAAGTTTTAGATTTAAAAAACCTATTACTGAACTCTACCGGGCATCATTTCCCTTCTTATTACTACTGGTTTTTGCTCTTATCCTGATTACTTATATCCCCGAAATCAGTTTAATCTGGATCAAATGATCTTTTTAGGCCTATAATTTTTAGAGGGCATGATTAAATTATTGATAATACTTTTCATTTCTTTTAACTGTTTTGCAGGAGATAGCATTTTTGAAGATCTATCTTTAGGAGAGCAGGATTTTACTGAATATGCAGGCCCTGTTGATCCCGCCCTCGTCAAAAAAAAATATAGCGATAGGCCCTTATTTTTTGACGATGTACTTCGCAATAATTATCTAGAAGAGAATATTAATACCCATTTGTTTTCTTTAATAGACTTTATTAGCGATGACCTATCCTTTGATGCCCGCTGTCCTAATCATCAATTAGAGAAAAACTTAAGCTATATAAGATATTTATATAGACTGATAGCTATAAGCTATCTCTTTGAAAATCTAAAAGAACTTTGGGTGGATTCCTATAATTTAGGAATGGGAAATTTTTGTAACTTGGAATGGGATAAGACCTTTAGTCAGTGCCGTGCCGTGACAATTGATATGGCAAATTTTGTGAAAAGAATTGAGGGTAAACATCTCAAGAATTTTTCAAAATTACGGTTAAAAAGGATGAAAAGCTCTGCAAGAGTTGATTGGGTTGAAAAATTTAAGGCCAAGACAAAAAATCTGACTGTCACTGAGGCCCGAATTAATCTTTTTTGCCTAGAAAATGGGATTGACTGTAAAACAATAGACTACGATACCCTAAAATTTGCCTTTCAATTATCTTGTACACAGGATGAATACACGCTTATTAATATCTGTTCTGGTTATGATGGGTTATATGGACTGTCTAATGTTAAAGAAGCTTATGATCTTTTAATAAAATCTGAGGCCTTTAAATTTATCGATCAGGAAGGTTATGGAAAGGAATGTTTACAGCGCTATTCCCGTATCTTTAAAGATAAAGAAATTCCATCTGATGTCTTATCCACTATCTTTCCTAAAGTCGCCACATTAATGAAAGAGGATAAAAGAGTCTATCCTCAGGGATCTCTATTTATCTCAGGAAGTTTTAAGCAATTTGACTCTAAAGGATTGGAGGGATTTCTTTTTCCTAAAGATCAGAAAAAATCACGCAATATAAAGGATCGAGAAATTGAGATAAATAAAACTTTGGCAAAAATAAAAAAACAAGAAGTACCTGAAGAAGAAGTTTTTGTACTCAAAGCTCCTACCTCCCAAAATTTAAATAAACTGGCGATGTCCATAAGAGCTAAATCTCAAGCTAGAAATAGTAAAAAACGAGGTGAGCCTCAGTTTAAAAAAATGGAAATGAAAAGATTCTTAATTGGGGCCGATAAGGTTGCCATGAATATGGGGGCATTCAAAAAGGATTTTGTTTTTAGTGCAAAATTAACAGAAGATACTTTGCAAAAAATACAGGCCTATGCTTCGCGGAAAATACTAGCGAAGTTAAAAAAAACCCAGGGATATGGAACCGTTAAAAATCCTTTTAGTTTAACCTTTTTTAAATATCTGCTAGATACGGGCCTTGACACGGGACTAGAGAATATTATACAGCTCTACAAGGGACAGCTTTATGTGTTAAATGATTTAATAGGCCCTAGAAAAATAAGCTATATCGAGTTAAAAAAATTAGATATGGGGTGGCAAATCTATATTCTTAGACAGACCGTCAAATCTAGCAAAGGTCCTAAGTTTAAAACTAAATAACCTCTTACAAGATTTTAAAAAATTGTGTTAATCTTTTTTTTATGAATAATCACCAAACGTTTAAAAATGTAATAATTGTGTTTTTTGGCCTCCTTCCTTTATTTTGTCCTATTAGTAGCGGCATTATAAAAAGCTCTCCTGAAGCATTGAAATCTTCAGCGGGTATTCCTTTAATCATCTTAATCTTTTTTTTGGGATACTTTTTTAAAGGATCATACGGGACTTTTTTAAAAAGAAATTCTATTAAGTTTTTTCTCCTCTTTTTGGGATGGTGTCTACTTTCGCTATCCTGGGCGATAAATCCCTATGACGGTCTTGTAATGGTGATGCCTTGGATAGGTGCCGCTTTTGCCTTTTTTGTAATCGCTAAAAACTTTAATAGTCCTGAGGATATAAAACTCTTTTTAAAAGTGATGGCACTATCGGGAATTGTCGCTGGTGGTATTGGAGTTCTGCAATCGATCGCTAACTTTTCCTTTTTCAACCAGGCCGCCTGGCCTGGCTCAACTTTTGGCAATAAAAATATGGCCGCCCAATATATGGTGATGACTCTACCTTTGGTATTCGCTCAGTTTTTTGCTGGCAAAAACTGGCGCAAAGAAGTCCCTTGGCTCTTCGGCGCCTCCATAATGATTATATATGTCTTGTTTATTCAGTCCCGTTCAAGTTTTCTCTCTATTACTTTTCAGTTAATGTTGCTTGGTGGATATTCTTTTTGGCAATTTAGGAAAAAAGGAACAGTTCCCTTTTTTACCAAAAGAAAACTTAAATTTTTAACCGGAGCTCTAGTTTTTATTCTTATAAGTATTAATCTCTCTTCTAAAGGAATAAATTCTCTTACAAATCGAGTTGGTAGTATTACCAATCAGGCCACGACAGATTTTAAATCGGCCAATCCTCGAATTTCCTATTATGCGAACTCTTTATATATGCTTAAAGATCATCCCTTAGGAGGGATTGGTATTGGAAACTGGTACGCAACCTATCCCCTGTACCATGACAAAGTTTTAAAAGATAAACTCTTTAACGATAAAGTTAAGGTCTCAAGACTTCACAATGACTTTTTAGAAATACTTGTGACCACAGGACTAGTGGGAGGGGCCTTATTTTTAACCTTTTTGTTTTTTACCTTTAAAGATGCTCTGGTTTTACTTAAAAAACCTGAAGTTGAAAATAAAAACTTACTAATCTTTATGACTCTAGGGATGGCAGGGTTTTTAGTATTTGGTAATTTCAGTTTCCCCATGCAGGTTTTTGTGCCGATGATTGTGCTGTTGACCTATAGCGGGGTTATATCGAGTACCTGGGCAAGAGAACAAAATGTAGAGCGCGAAAACTATTTGCTTCCTAAAAAGATTTTATCTTTTAGTGTCTTTGTTCTAGTAATGGTGATGGGATATCGATTTTTATATTCCACTCATAATTATTTTAATGGCAAGGCATTTGATGGGAAAATTAAACGGGGAAAAAAGGCAAGATATGGCCGTAAGCTAATTAAATATGGAGAAATATCTACGCAATTAAATCCTTATAATTGGAGAGGAGCGCTGCTTTTATCTAAAGGATATCATTATTTAAATAATGACCAGAAGGCCCATGAAACATTAAAGAATGCTTTAAAATATAATCCTTACAATAATACCATACTAAATAACGTAGGTATATATTCTCTCAAAGCAGGAAAGCTAGAAGAAACCATTGAGTACTGGGAACGGGCCCAATTAAATCACTCTGATCCAAACTACGTTCAAAAGATGAGAAACAATATTAAGGCCTTAAAAAGGGCGCTACAGAAGAAAAATATGGCCGGTAAATAAGGCATTTTTTCCAGTAATTGATTCGCTTCTCCAGGGGGTTAAGATGAAGACTAACCCTTTGTGCAGAGGATTTAATGAAGATAAGCGATAAAAATACCTCAAATCCTGGTGAAATTAAAAGGCCTGCTAAAAAAGATCTTTCTAAGCAAGAAATTCGCGACATGGTAGAGAGTAATAAAAAGAAAAGAGCGAAGGGAATTGTTAAGGGAGATAAAATGCTAGGAGATTCTCGCGCTCCTCATAATATAGAACGTTTAAAACAGGCACTATCAGATGGGACAATTAATTTTTCGCCCCAAGATAGGGCCATCTTAGAAAAACTGATCAATCCTTAAGCATTAACTGAATTTTTTTTATAGTAGAAGTTGTAGTGGGACTCAATTTGCCTTGTATCGAGGTTGCCGCTGAATGAAAGTGCCCGCCTCCACCTAAGGCCTGGGCCATGGCCGAGACATCTGCAGTTCCTGTAGACCTAAGACTGACCTTAATAGCATTGCCATTTTCTCTAAACATACAGGCAACTTTTAAATTTTTTAGCACTAAGAGATAGTTTATAAATGAATGAGTATCCTCAGGATTAACCTTATATTTTTTTAGCATTTTTTCTGTAATGGTAATCCATGCAATTGAATTATCCTCAGAGCTTTTAACATTACTTAGGATTTCTCCTAATAAGGCCATATTTGCTAACTTTTTAGTTCCATAAATTTTATTATAAGCAATCGGAGGCCTAACTCCAGCATCTAATAGCTTGGCCAAAAGTCGGTGGGTATCTCCGGTGACATTGGGATACCTAAAACTTGAAGTATCAATTAAAATGGCAGTGTATAGTGGCAGTGCCATTTCTTCGGTTAACTTAACTTTTAAAACCGAATCAATTAATTTTCCCACGATCTCTCCAGTGGCCGCCTTAGAAGTGTCTATAATATGAATCGCCATAATCTCCTTAGAAGTAGGGTGATGATCAATAAATAGAATTTCTTTTGATGCTTCGATAATTTTTTCCATCTTATTACCCACTCGAGAAAGGGAGTGAGTATCGACAACAAGAGTCAAATCAATCGTTTTAAATAATGGGGATTTTTTAAAATGATCAGCAGATTTAACTATTTTTTGGGAGTCTAAATACTTATATCTGCCTTGTAGAGGGGCCTCATTAACACAAATAGCATTATGACCCTTTTTATTTAGCGCCAGACAAAGAGCTATTTGACTTCCAATGCCATCAGCATCTGGAAAGGCATGTGTGGTTATTAATATATTCCGGGATTTTTCAGTCAGGTTTTTGAACTTCTTTTGATTTTTCATGGTGAATTTATCGGGTATATAGCGCTTAAAATTTAGGGCCTGAAATTTCTTTTTTCTTTTATTATTTGTTACTCTATTTAGCGATGAATGTAATTGAACTAAAAAATATAGTGAAAACCTACCCCGGAGTAGAGGCCTTAAAAGGAATTTCCTTTGCCGTGGAAAAGGGTAGTATCCATGGATTTTTAGGACCTAATGGAGCTGGCAAGACCACTTCAATGAATATCATAGCAGGTCTTAGTTCTCCTACGAGTGGTCAAGTATTAGTAGATGGTAAAGAACTAGATAAGGGAAAAGTTCCAATAGGTTTCTTACCGGAAACACCTCCTCTTTATGGTCAAATGAAAGTAGCAGAATATTTAAAATTTGTTGCAGAAATAAATGACCTTCCTAAAAAATTGGTTAGAGATAGAGTTTTTGAAATAGGAAAAAGATGTGGTCTTTCTAAAGTAATGGAAAGATTAATAGGAAATCTCTCTAAGGGGTATCGTCAAAGAGTTGGGATTGCCCAGTCCTTGGTATTTGATCCTAAAATTGTGATTCTAGATGAACCAACAGTAGGTCTTGATCCAAATTCAATAATAGAAATTAGAGAGTTGATTACCTCTTTAAAAAAAGATCACACGATCATGTTTTCCACTCATCAACTTCATGAGGCCAATTTAATTTGCTCTCATATAACGATTATTAATAAGGGACAAATTTTAAAGAGTGGACCTATTAATGAAATAAGAAAATCGCTTAAAAATCGCCAGGTTGTTAAAGCTGTAGTTCGAGATTGGAAAATTATCGAACCAGACGTGGTGCTAGGAGAGATAAGAGATCTATTTCCTTGTGAGCGGGTAGAAATAGAAAGCACTGAAGGACAGACAGAGCTTAAATTTATCGCTGCCACCGAAGAGGATTTAAGACCTTCAGTGGGGGCCTATCTTATGAAAAAAGACTGCGGCCTTCTTTCCTTTAGAGAGGAAGGAATGGATTTAGAGGATATTTTTAAAAAAGTGGCGGGGCCATAATGGTTTTTTTTAATGGGGTTTGGATATTATATAAAAAAGAGGTAAAAGACTTCTTTCTTTCGCCCCTAGTTTATATCTTGGCAGGTCTTTACACCTTAATTATTGGTTGGCTCTTTTTTAACTATTTGGTTGCCGCCAAAGAACTCACTGCTTCGACGTTAACTCAATCAATTCTCATCCCCTTATTTGGGAATATGAATTTTTTATTTCTCTTCCTTGCCCCATTACTTACCATGAAGGTTTTTGCTGAGGAAAAAAAATTAAAGACCTTAAATCTATTGCTTCGTTCCTCGCTTTCTGATTGGCAGATTATACTAGGTAAATATTTTGCTACTTTTACAGTGACTTTTTTTATGATTTCTTTGACCTTTCTCTTTCCCATTATCTTGGCCTTTTCGGGGTATCATGATTGGGGGATTGTCATCAGTAGTTATATGGGATTATTTTTCTGTCTTTTTTGCTATTTGGCAGTGGGGATTTTTGTTTCAAGTCTGACTTCCAATCAAATTATTGCTGCCATCTTGAGCTTTTCTATTTTGCTTGGCTTTATGTTGATGGTTTTTTCAGTTAATGCCTCCCACTTAGCAATGGTGCGGGACTTATTTCAATATTTAAGCGTTCCTTTTCACTTTGAAGGTTTTGTCAGAGGGGCGATAAAAAACTTTAATATCCTTTATTTCTTTTGTTTTTCAGGAATATTTCTTTATATGACTCGAAAATCTCTAGAATCAAGGTATTGGTAGGAGGGAATAGTGAGAAAATTACCACTGCGGGCCCTATATATAGCCAATGCTATTTTATATTTAGTCATGGTGGTCTTGTGGATAGCGATTCCAGAAGAGTTAACGTTAAACATCTCCTTAAGTTTTTTTAACTTTTTTCTTTCAGCTCTTATTATTATTATAGATAGAGAGAAATTCAGTCTTTATTATCACTCTTCGCAATTTAAAAATTTTTCGGCCACCGTATTTCGAACAGTTTTAATCTTTTTTATTTTAGGGATAGCTAACTATCTGATCTTTAAACATCCAGTACAATTTGACCTTTCAGGTAATAAATTAAACTCTCTGACGACTCAGACAGACAACATCTTAAGTAGTATTAAAGGGCCAATTAATTTTAAAGTCTTTGCACGAAAAGTTGATAAGGGCCCCATCATTAAACTGCTTGATCTCTATCGTATGCAAAAGGGAGATCTTGAGATCGAGTTTATTGATGTTGAGCTAAGACCTGATTTGGTGAAACAATATGAGGTGATAGATTCGGGAACGATAATTGTTAGTTATGGTGAGAAATCTTTTAAGTTTCGTGCCCGGACAGAGCTTCAACTTACCAATGCGATAATTAAGGTTACCAGAGTTAATGATCCCATCATTTATTATTCAACGGGGCATCAGGAAGCAGATCTTGAGCGAAAAGATAAAGATGGAATATCTCTTTTATCTCACATGTTAAAGAGGTCTTATTTTGAAGTGATTCCCGTTCAGCTGGCAAAAGAGGGGGGGCTTCCCCTAAAGGCCTTACACCTGATGATTTGGGGGCCTAGGAATTCTTTTTTAAAACCAGAATTAAAAGCGATCGATAAATTTTTAAAAAGAGGTGGTAGGCTTATTGTTGCCTTAGATCCAAACTTTAAAGCAAATCCACTTCAGGGTCTAAGAGATCTTCTTAGAGAGTGGGGAGTAAATATCTCCAATGATTTGGTGGTAGATAGTATCAACCACTACCAGGGATCTAATGGTTCTATTCCTATTATTAAGGTTTTTGATCCAAGACACCCTATTACGAAGAGATTTAAAGGGCCATTATTTTTTCCTTTAGTTTCCAGCGTGGAAAAAATATCTTCAAAAATAAAGACCTCTTTTAAACCACTGGCGCTCACCACCCTTTTTCCCGCTAGTTGGGCGGAAAAAACACCTACAGAGGTAAATGACGGAAAGGTCACCTTCAGTAAAGGAGTTGATGAAAAAGGCCCCATCTCAGTGGTCGCTGCTGTATGGGAAAATAAAAAAGGTGGAGCTAAAATATTGGCCTTTGGGAATTCTTCCTTTGTGGTAAATGGCTATGCAAGTTTTGGCATGAATTTCACTTTTCTTTTAAATGGTGTCTCCTGGTCTATCGATGAAGGGAGGCTTATCTCTTTTAACCTTCCTGCTATAAAAAATGAGCCAATATTTATTAGCTCTCCTCAGCTTGGGGTTATCTTTTACTTTTCTGTAGTATTAGCACCTATATTACTTTTTGGGACAGCAATTTATTTTTATAGAAGAAGGTTGGCCCTGTGAGAAAAAATATATTTTTATTTCTCCTTTTGGCAGGTCTTTTAACTTTCACCTACTATTATGAAGAGGTGGGAGGGATCAACAGAAGAGAGGCCACAAGACTATCGAAGACCTTATTTCAGGATCAAAATTTAGGAGAAATAGAGATTATAAGTTTTCCTTTTGCTAAAATAATAAAGAGAGGAGATGGGTATTTTACCCAGGCCAAAAATTTACCAGTAGATCCGGATAAGCTAGAGCAGGTCTTAGATATATTCGCCGGTATTGAATCAATTAGTATCTTAAATTTTGATCTCGCGAAAATTAAAAGATCTCATTTTTTTCCCAATGAGAGTTATAAATTTAGTTTTGAATTCAAAGCTGGAAAGTTAACTTATCTTTTAGGGAAGAAACTTGATTATTCGCAAGATTTTTATATGGAAATTAGCTCTGGTAGAGAGAAAAGAGTGGTAGTGGCCCGAGATACTTCTGCTGCTATCGGGATTTATGATCCAAAAAAAATTAAGCGAGATGCGGGGAAATTTGAAAGGTTAAAGCGAGTAATCCTTTTAAGTGAAGATGCTTATTATAATTTAAAACCTCTTAGAAACTTTAAGGGCCCAGCGATAAAAGTGACGGTGGAAAATGTTAGAAACAAGAAGTTTTCTCTTGATCTTAGGAAAATGAATTCCAGCCCACCTGTATTAGGGCGGTTAAAATATGATGAAAATGCTATTAATTCATATCTTTTATGGCTTCAAACTTTTGAAAGTGAGCGAATCCACCTGAATTGGAAGCAAAGTGATTTAAAAGATCAGCTATCATCAGTTGAAATTACACCTGAAAAAGGAAAACCAACATATCTGACTCTGTATTCAAGATGGGGTAAGAAAAAGGGATACTTTCTAACTATCACAGGTGAAAAAGGTCTCTACCACTTAGGCGCAAATAAAATTAAACAGTTTTACTCGAACGTTCAAAATTTTTGGCTTAAACAAGCACTGCCGGTAAAAAAAGGGGAAGAGATCGTACTTTCTTTTAAAAATGGAAAGAAATTAACCTTTAAGGTAACTCAGGGAAAACCTTTTAAGGTTGAAGTTAAGGATATTGGCCAAGAATTAAGTCAGAAGAGTTTTCATCAATTGGTTAATTTTTTAATGGGGCAGGCAAAAAGAGTTTCAACAAAAGATGATGTCTCTTATAAATGGGATAATAAGCTACTTAGAATTTCTTTGGATGATCTCGCTTTAAAAGTTTATCAGGAAAAAGATGAGCTTTTACTACTGAGCGAAAAAGATCAGACAGTTTTTCATTATAAAATAGGACGGGACCTCCCGATAGGAGTGAAAACCTCGGATTATTTTAATCATGAATGAAGCCTTTTATAGTTATTATTCTT
>QNFX01000035.1 GCA_003650125.1 Campylobacterota bacterium | reverse complement strand
CGCCGGGCGGGCGGGTAGTGCCTGTGGAGATGTCGACGTTGGTCGAATCTGTGAAGCAGGAACCACCAACTATGCATTTGCGTAGAAGGAATCCCCTTCCTTTAGGGAGGGGAGGACGTCAATGGGTAACTAGGAAAATTGTAGAGCTTGCTCAAAAATATGCCGAGGGAAGAGTTGTCTCAACACTTGAAGGTGGTTACGATCTTCAGGCCCTGGCAGAATGCGCACGAGAGCATATAAAGGCCCTAATCAAGGGTCGGTAGAGCGTCGAGTCATAATTGCCACGAAATTCCTTCAATCCTAACTTTACAAACTTATCAAAAAGACGCATTGTGGCGTTTTGTTTTTTAATATTTACAAGAGGTCTCCTATGATTAAATTTCTTACCATCTTATTGTTTTTGTTTTCTCAGTTTTCTTGGGCCGAGAATATTCACGAAAATCAATTAGGACTTGAGGATTCCGACTTTTTAAAAAATGAGGTGGCCGAAAGGTTTTTAGATTCTTCTAAAAGTATTTCCTTAACCAAAGTAACAAAATTTCTGAATAAATTATCTGATTATAGAGCAGAGTATTTACAGATTTTAATCAGTAATAATCTAAGTGAAGGGAAATCGCTGCAAATTGCGAGTAAAAAATCCAAACAAGATAAGATAATTAAAACCTTAGATCTTGTTCTCGGCCGTTTAGATCTAATCAGTGAAAATAACTTGCAAGGTAATTTAGAGTCAGAACTAAAAAAAATTCTTAGAATATTTTATGGCCTTAAATCGCTATCAGATGATCCTGGAATAATAAGTGGACTTAGAAGTCTCTATGCCATGGCCTTTGTTTCTCATGATATTGTCATCAATGATTTAAAAAAAGATAGTGCCTCAAATTTAGTAGATCGTAAAAATATTAGATATTTCTCTAAAGCTGAACTTAAGGAGAAAAGAAAAAATGGTGAAGATATCTCTTTGATAGACCCTCCTAATACTTCCTTTTGGAAAAAACCTTATAATATTTCTAAAATAGATCCGATAGAACCAAAAAAAGAAATCCATCCAGTCTTTCAATTTAAAAAGATGGTGAAATCCGAGGCCAATCCAAAAATTCATGTTAATCAAGTGCTCGAAAATGGCAAAAAAATAAAATGGAAAATGAAATTTGGAAGAGAGGTCAATACAGAGTTTGTCGCCTCTAGAATAATGAACTTGGTAGGTTTTTACAGTGATGAATATATTTATGTTAAAAGTCCTAAAATATATTTTAAGGATCAGCACGAATTAGATGAGATGATCAATGATTGGTTGTCCTATTATGAAAATGGTAATGATATCCTTCCCCGAAAGTTTATCAAGGAAAGGGGGACGGATGAAAATGGAGTTTATGTTATCTTCATTGAGGCCTTACTCGAGGGTAGACCAAAAAATGTAGTCAGGTTAAAAGGCTTTCACCTTTCTCAAATGGGGAACTGGGATCGACGGGAAGTGCGGGCGCAACTATTATTACAAGCATTTTTTAACCAAGCAGACGTCAAAGAGGCCTTAAACAATAAAACTAAAATAATAAAAGGCAAAGATGGCTGGCAAATTCAGGAACTGATTCATGATGTAGGATATTCTTTTGGTAATCAATTTGTTCCTAATTTTCCTAATGGTTACGCATGGTCTTTTTTAGAACGCAAAAGAAATAAATTAAAAGTAAAATTTAAAAACAACCACTATATTCAAAATGGTCGAAATCCCTTTAAGGCAGCTACCTATGCAGATTTAAAGTGGATTGCCAGATATTTTGCTCAGATAACCAGGGAACAAATTTCTAGGATTGTTGAACATTCTGGTTGGCCTAGACCAGTGGCAAGACTCTTTCTAGAAAAAATGACGACTCGGAGAAATGAAATTGTTAAGGCCTTTGCTCTTGATGGTAAGGTTATAGATGGTCAAACGATAAGTTTATGGCCTGAGGTAAACCCAAAAAGATTTAGTTTTGGCGAATTTATTAAGAAGGGGGAATTAGTAAAGGAATATGAGTCCAAGGGATCAATAAATTATCATAAATATGATTTTTTACCTTTTGGTTTTACAAGTCTTTTGTCGCAGCTTATCCAAACTGCACTTAATGCCACCAAAGATGTTCCTTATCATAAAATGGGAAATATTCCGTTGAAAAATTCCGGCTTTGAGATTGTGAAATTTGATCTGGGCGTTGGAGTCGGAGTTCGACTTAAAAGAGAGATAACTAAAAATAAAGATGCAGCGATTGATGAAAGAAACTGGGCAGTTCAAGATACTCTCGAAATTTTTGGAACAATCGGTGCCAGCGGAATTATTCCTATAACTACTGGTCTTGAAGCTAATTTAAAGGCAAAAGCATTTATAGGAAAACATTACTCAATCGTTTATCACAAACCAACGGTTATCGCTGCTGCTATTGGGGATTTTAAAAAACTAGTCTCCATGCCATTTAAAAGAAAACAATTGTTAGATGACTTGAATGCTGGAGAGGCCTTTGGAACTGGCGTTTTTGTAGGATTTGAACTCACTGAAGGAATTGAAACCACTGGTGTTATTATTGGTGCAGGAGTCGAACTTGAACAAACTAAAAGTTTTTTAAAGCGAACTTTAGTACTTAAAAAAGATGAAACTCATTTTGAAGTAACTAAGTCAAAATCGACTGAGTTTACCATGGGAGTGGCCGGCTATGTTAAGCTATTAAGTTTTTTAAAAATAAATATTATCCAGGCCTCCATCATGCTGGGTAAATCTACCGCCAAGACCTATTTTTTCGATATAAAAGATGATCCAGAAATAAAGCATGCTTTTTATTATTCTATTTTTACAGATGAGGATTATCCCGAGTTGCAAAAAGTTCCTATGATGCTTACAACTTCTAAATACTATGAAAAGAATTGGACCATAGGGTTTTTGGCCACACTAGGAGGATCTTCTCGAGGATTATGGGAAATTAAAATAGGTCCTGAAGGGGATATTTCTCGTTCCTTTAAATATAAAACTGAACTTGCAAGTGTAAATATGTTTACCAATAACAATGATTTCTACCGTGTTATTGGTGAAATGGAATTTTCGGACAAAAAATTTGAAAATGTGACTAAGAGATCTGTCGCCTTAGAGTATGAAGTTAAAGATGCCCAGACTGACTTTAAAGAAATGAAAGCTAGAGTTAGAAAGATTAACTCTATGGTGGGAAAAAAGAGATTTTTTATTTATACACCCGAAAATTATGCCACCAATCACTTAGGTGACACTTTTTTAAATTTAAGAATAGAGTTAACCGACCAGGCCTTAAACTGCCTTTTTGAAAAAAATGGATGTGTTGCCAAGGGCCCTAAGGCCTATAAGGTAGGAAGATTTCTAAATAGATTGCAACGTCAAAAGTCCCCCGTTAAAAAACTAACTAGAGCAGCAGATTGGCTTAGAAATTCTTTAATGAGTAAAAATAAATTTCACGATTTTGCCCAATTTGTTGGATTGAATAACTTCTCTTCGGAACTGTGGTTTAAAGGACCATTTATTAATGATGAGGAATTCGTTCACCTTAGACGACCGGCCATTAATTAGTATAGGCGTTTTTTAATTTTACTCTTATAGATAGTTTTGTATCGCCCTTGTCTATCTACGGAAAATAGTTTTAAATTTGCAAAATTATTTTCAATGGTAATATGAGCAAAACCCCATGTCATTCCCTTGGCAAATCTTAAGATACCTTTTTGTTCTCTCATTAATCTTTTAGATGAATTACTAAGGCCTACAGAGCGCATTTTTGATCCTGCACCAGAAACAAGGTGAGGAAGGGGAGGCCCATTTTTACAAGGGGCCATATGAAATTCCATATCATGCTCATGGCCTGCAATATACATGTCAGCAGATTGGCAGAGGCGTTTTAAGATAGCATTTCTAAGCGCCATCGCCTGATAGTGCTTGGTTCCCCCAACTGACCAAAGAGTATGATGTCCATAGACGATTTTCCACTTGGCCTTTGACTCTTCAAGAGCTCTCCTCAGCCATCTCATTTGATAGTAGAGCTCTCGTATCGTTGCCGGAGCATCTGCAGGTTTAAATTTTTTGGGTTCATCATCATCTTGAACTAAAATCGCTGCCAGGATTCTATCAGTGTCGATAACAAAAAAATCAACATCACCTTTGCTAAATTTATAATAGGTTTTACGACGGGGACTATTTGACGTTGGGTTAAATACCCAACGATTGTCTTTTCTCGCCATGTAGGTGATTTGTGCTCTTGCCCCTCGGGTTGAATTATTCCTTCTTATTTTGGCCTCAGCATATTCAAGTTCCTGTGAAATTTTCCAGTCGTGGTTTCCAAGAGCGGCATAGAATCTAAAATCTTTATTATTTTTCGCGATATCTTTAAAGGGTAAATATAAAATTTTATGAAAACGCTCAGCATTTCGATTATCAGGTTCAGCTCCGTTGGGATAGATATTATCACCTAAAACGATGGCCATATCACAACGAGTAGTTTTACAAAAACGTGCCATGGCATTTCCAACATATTTAGCACCACTTTTTTCTATAAAAAGACCAGGTTTTCTGCCTCTAACGAGCGGTGGAAGAATAGGCCTGCCATCTATCACATCCCCATCTTCAAAGGCCTCCTCTTGCCAACCTTGCATAGAGACACCAAATTTTTCATCTGATTTTTGAAAGTCTTCATGGTAGCCACTATCGCCAAAGGCCAAAAAGGAGAGAGGGCCAGCGAAAGAGCTTTGGGAAAGTAAAACAAGGACAAGAATAATTTTTTTCATACTTATAGTTTAAAAAAAATTATTCTTAAAACCAATTAGAATTTATTAATAGCAAAATAGGCGGCCATAACAGCTACCGAGAAAAAGATAAAAAATATGAGGGGTTTTTTACTCTCAAATCTTTTCACTGAAATAGGGCCACCAATGGCCAAGACGCCCCAGAATGCGAACTTGCCCTTAATCCACAAGGGGAGGGGTTCACCGTGAGAGATACCTATGCGGGCCATAAGTCCCATACCGGAAACCAAAATTATCAAAAAGGAGATCCCATTAACAATCTTGACCCATTTCTTTTTACTATCCGCTAAAAGAGCAAGTCCAAGAGTGATAAGTCCTAGGAATATAAAGGAAATATGGAGTAATTTATAGTTTTCGTAAGAGATAGATAACTTCCTATTTAACAATCTAAGAGGGCCTTGTACCATGACACTCCAGATTTTTAAATCACTAAAAATAATACAATTTTAAGCATTTATGGTTTCCATATCTCCTGTATGTGTTAGAAGTGCGTCTTAGGAGAAAATCGTGGAATTTAAAGACTTAGGCCTTGGGCCGGATTTACTTAAAGCTCTAGATGGGCTTGGTTATGTTGAACCTACTGAAATTCAGGAAAGGGCGATTCCTATTCTGCTGGAGCGAAATTCAGATTTTATTGGACAGGCACAAACGGGAACTGGAAAAACAGCGGCCTTTGCCCTGCCACTACTGCAAGTCCTAAATCCAGATTCAAACTCCGTTCAAGCACTTGTAGTATGTCCAACCAGAGAACTGGCCAACCAAGTTTGTGCAGAAATTGATAAAATCGCAAAATTTACTAAATTTAAAACCCTCGCCATCTATGGTGGGGCCTCATATATTGCACAAAAAAGATCACTGATTCGAGATCGTCCGCAAATCGTTGTGGGAACTCCAGGAAGACTTCAAGATCTTATGAAGCAAGGGGTATTACAGTTTCACAATGCCGAATATGTAGTTCTTGATGAGGCCGATGAAATGCTCAATATGGGCTTTTTTGAAGATGTCCAAAATATTATCGCGGCCTTTGATAAAAATAGAAGAATTTGGATGTTTAGTGCCACTATGCCTAAACCTATCCTAAATCTAATCAATAAAGAATTTGATCACCCCAAAACCGTCTCTATTAAAAAGAAAACTCTCTCTAACGATGATATCGAGCAAAGATATTATACTGTCATGAGAAAGTATCACAAAGAGGCACTATGTAGGATTTTAGATACTGAACCTGATACCTATGCTCTAATATTTTGCCGGACTAAAATGGAAACCAGAGAGCTGGCCGATGTTTTACTTGGTAAGGGCCACAGAGTTGAAACTCTAAACGGAGATATGGGCCAACGTGAACGTGATGTCGCCATGGAGCGATTTAAAGCTCATAAAGTGGACCTGATGGTTTGTACAGATGTTGCTGCTAGAGGAATTGATGTTAACAACCTAACTCATGTTATAAACTTTGGTGTTCCTCAAGATAATGAAAGCTATGTCCATAGAATTGGTAGAACCGGAAGAGCGGGACTTAAAGGAATTTCGATTACGCTAGTTGATCCTAAAGATCAGTTTATCATTAAAAAAATTGAACGATTCACTAATAAACAAATGATAAAGGCCAAACTTCCATCAGTTAATGAAATTAAATCTTCTGTAGTTACGACTGAACTAGAAAATATTAGAGGACTGGTAGAAACTATTCTAGAAAAAGGTGACGAGTTCAAGTTAGATGATACTTATAAGATTATGGAAGAATGCTTTGAAGACTTTGAAAAAGATGAGCTTCTTAAAGTAATGTTTACCTGGAAATTTAATAAAAAGCTTTTAGCACTAGATAACATTGGTAATCTTGATTCTATAAAGAGAGGAAACGGTAGTAGTAAGGACAATGTACGTCTTTTCATGAGTGTTGGAAAAACGGATGGACTGACCCTTAAAATTCTTTTAGATGATGTTTCCCACAAATTTGGGCTTAAAAAATCAGATATCCAAAACGTAGATATGAAAACTAACTTCTCATTTTTAGAAGTTCCTACAAGATTTCGTGATAAATTACTTAAGAGTAAAGACCTTAGAATCAGAAGTCGCAAGGTTCGCTTTGAAGTTTCTCAGGCACGAAACTAGGTTCTACCTAACTACCTGATATTACATTGTAATTTTTACACAATCAATTGATTAATTCATAGAATCTCACTATTATAACGCAATACATTATAAAAAAGAGAGGAAAACTATGAAGTCTGCTATTACTTTTTTATCCCTATTATTAACCCTGAATGTTGGGGCATACAATATAGAGGAAACCGATAAATTATCAAACCCGTTTAACTCTATCCTTATGGCCGATAGTCAATTGCAAAACCTTTTGGCACCACCTCATATACTGCGTACTAAATTCATTGATAGTATTTTAGAAATTGCTGTCCGCGCTCCTCACCAGGATATGTTCTCAGTAGATACTCTAAAATGGTCTCTTAAATCTTATGGAAAGAATAAAAAAATTATCTATCTTGGAGACGCTCTTAATATTGGTTGTAAAAATGAGTGGAGCAAATTCACTAAAGCTATGAACCAATTTAAGGTTCACTCGGGTTGGGTAATGGCCCCGGGAAATCATGATTTTTTCTATTATGGAAACAGTAATGGTGCTCGCTCCAGAGAGAAAAAAAATCTTTTAAGATATTGGTGGGCGCAGGCATGCTCTGAAGGTCCTATAAAAAAAGTACCTAGGAATGTAAAAGATGTGGCGCTAACTAAAGATAATTTTATCAGAGGATATATTAAAGAGCTTAATAAGCAAGCTTTAATTACGGGCGATTTTAAGTGTTCAAAACCAGAGTTATCCCCAAAACAAAGATATGAGAAAGAAAATTATGTAAAAAATTGTTCTTGGGAGAGTAAAGCTAAAGATAGCTTTTTGCAAAAGGTTCACTACGTCCTACCGACTAATGATCAAGTGAGATATTCTTATAAATCACTTATAGTTCAGGAAATTAAGTTATCTAAACCTGGATTCAGAGGAATCCTTCTTGATACCACTGATTATGAAAATGGCCCTACGCTTTTAATTGGCACTTTAAATGCTAAAGGTAAGAAAAAATCTATCATTAAATCTCTCAATGCCGGGCTTCGAGGATCGATTCAAAAAAGACAAATAGAAATTATTAAATCTTGGCTGAATAAAACTGATCATTACTTTTTAATGGGGCACCATCCATTTAAAGATCTTGATGAAAGATCAAAAAAACTTTTAACCGAACTTAAAAGCAAATTTCCAAGCTTAACCTACGTATCAGCTCATACTCATAATGGGTTTATTGAAAATGATTCTATCTTCCCGGAAATCAATATTGGCTCAATGACTGATCACACTCCAGAGTTTATAGAGTGGGGGCACAGTAAGGGGAACATCCAAGTAAAGAGAATTAAACTAACTCCTGAATTACTTAATTGTAACCTGGACTTTGACCTAACCGGAAAACCTATGGGTTATCTTTCTTATAAAAATATCAAAGGTAATAGTCGTGATCGTATGTTTGATCATACTATGAATGTCTTTCACCATGCCTATCAGCAGGTATTTGAACTGAACTCTTTCTGGGAAGGTAGTAAGTTAAAAGATGAACTAGACACAGAATTTACTCAAAAAGCATTTTGCCCTAGAGTTGGAAAAAGAGAAAAAAATTGTCAGCAGAGAAAGTATAACCTGACTCTTAAAACACTAAAATTTGATAAAGAGGTACAGAATAAACATTTCAGTGAGAGAGTTTTCTATGGTGCCTGTCAGGCAATCTGGGCGGCCAAGGCAGAATCCTCACTTGTTGATATGGAAAAATATAATATCTAGGCCTTATCCATGAGAAAACATCTTGAAAAAAATGGAATGACCTATTTCCAGCATATGGCCTTCGCTTATAAATATGCCTTTAAATTACAAAAGGCGGTCTTTGCAGCACTAATCCATGGATTAATCCCAGACCTATTTGAGACAACAGCTAGTGATACGGTAAAAAAGTTAAAATAAGCTGCTTATTTTACCAAAAATGACTCTTGCCGTGTAGCGCAATACCTTCCCAATTAACTCTTAGAATGCTATTTAAAATCAATATGACAACGCAACATCCCGATAAAGGTTCCGATCACAGGTCTCATTTGAATAGACTCAAAAGAGTTGAAGGTCAGCTCAAGGCCATCATCACAAATGTAGAAGATGAAAAATACTGTATTGGGATTATTAACCAAGTTAAATCCATCCGTGCTGCTCTTCGATCTTTTGAAATGGAAGTAGTGAAAGGTCATCTCAATGGCTGTGTGAAAAATGCACTTCTAGATTCAGAACAAGATGTTCAAGAGAAGATTGATGAAATCATCTCGGTCTTTGAAAAGGCCAACAAAATATAGGTCCCCCACCTATTTTCAATAGGGGGGAGGGTTATTATTTTAATTTCCAAACTCCTCATTAACTTTTAAAAAATTAAAAACTCAATTATTAGGGGCCTTCAATGAAATTGTTTGCATTTCTTTCAATATTTTTTTCTTTAACGGTATTTGCCGCTCATGATCATGGCGCTAGTGAAAATTCATTTGAAGGACCTACTGGTGGTGGCCATATGTATAATCTCCCCATTCACGTAATGATGGGAATGCATGGGCCTATGGTTCATTATGGAATTGGCACTAATATGGGCGACATGGGCGACATGGGCGACATGGGCAACATGGGCGACATGGGCGACATGGGCGACATGGGCGACATGGGCGACATGGGCGACATGGGCAACATGGGCGAAATGGACGAACCTATGCCAAAAAAAGTCTCTTGGATGTTAATGCCTATGATTCATGGAGGTGGAGATGTTCATAAACGGGTTATCAATTTAACAGAAAATAATTTAGATCATATTTCAAAAGGAAATTTCCAACCTTTACAGATAAGTGAAGACAGCAGCGAAGGATTTTTGCTGGTAGAAAATAAAAGAATTGAGCTTGGTGTAGGACTCATGGTTATGGGAGCTCCAGAAAGTATAAATTGGGGGCTGTGGGGAAGTGCTGGTGTTATGCCTTATGTTGGAGGGTCTTCTTCTCATCAAAGATATGTAGCGGATCGAAAAGCTTTAGAAAATATTAGTAAAATGAAGGTTCCTAAGAGTGTTGAGGAACTGGAGAGTTGGTCAGACAAAGATAGCATGTCTTACACCGTTCATGGTGGTGTTATGTTTTCAGCTGGTGCTGGGATTACTATTTTTGTCGATGCCGGACTTATGTATATGGCCCAAGGAATGTGGAAAGTTAGTTTAGAAAAAGTAAATAATCATCAAATTCGCGTTAGATATAGGAAAGAGAAACTACATCATCTGGCCTTTACTAATAATACAATTATTTCAAGTTTAAATGTTGGAGGTTTTAAATCTTCCGATAAAAGTTTTGGTTATATTTTTGATTTAAGAGATGATCATGCCATGAAGGCCTATAAGCATATGCTCTTTGGGGATATTTCTCTGGCGCAAAAAATGGTCAAAAATGGTGTTACTGAAGGCATAAAGCATGAAACTAAAGGTTTTTCAAAAAGCAAAGGGAGAATCTTTAATGTTTCCGCTGGTATTCCTTTCCTAGGACAGGCAAGTCTTGGAAAAGGGGTCGTGAAAAGTTATTCCGAGGAAGTAAACTTTATGGATGACATGACTATATACAATCATATGGGCATGTATTTTGATGAAAGAAAAACAACAGGAATAATCTCCCATCATAAGAAGAAAGTTTTTAATTTTATGGCCATGCATATGACTATGAAAAAAGAGTTTGATGAAGATGGTGAGGCGAAATTCCTCGAAGTAAAATCTCATAATGGATCTTTTCAATGGCTCTTTGAAAGAGATCATGGAAAAGTTAAGCATCTTAAAAGGGCATTTTTAAAGCTTGCCAGGAGGACAGGTCTTTTAAATAACCTAACACTAGACCTTCCAGAGGATCAAAAACTAGGATATGTTCGGGCCTCAGTTTCAGTAAATCTTAATGAAAGAGGACTGAATAAGCTTATGAATAAAACAATCAAGAGTGACGGATATTTGCTGAAGAAGTCAGAGTCTTTAATCAGTAGGTGGTTTGACAAGGCAGGAAATCCCGCAAAGATTTGTAAGATTTATAAAACTATTAAAAATTGTAAAAGGGCAATGGTTAAAAGGACTAACAAGGGAATTGCTAAAATGAAAACACAGTTGTTAAAAATGGATAAATTTTTAAAAAAAGCTGACTATGACAAGTTTACCCAGTCTTATACTAAATTTGGAAAGCAATTTCTTAAAAATATGTTCACCTTTCATAGTGTCTTAACACTTGTGGGGGAGCGAAATATTAAAGTTGACTTTGAGTTGATGGGAGAGAATCTTCTAAAAACAAAGATGAGTTTAAAACCCCAGCTATTATAGGACAGATAATATATGTTTAAACTTTTAGCTCTATCTTTAATTTTATTCTCTCATGGTACATTTGCCAAAACATCCTGGGAGAATATTAAAGGATTTGATCTAGTTAGCGGAATTTCAAAAGAGGTAAAGCTCGAAGGACAGTTTAGCGTTGTTTATTTTTTTAATGTTAATTGTCCTTGTAGTAAGGCCCATTTTGATCACTTGAACTCTTTAAAAAATAGATTTCCAGATTTTAGTTTTATTGGTTTTCATTCCAATAAGGCCATTTCTCAAAAAACTGCTAAGAAATACTTTGCTAAGTTTGAAATAGAATTTCCCATATTTTTAGATAAAGAACTCTATTTTGCCAATATTTTTAAGGCGCTCAAGACTCCTCACGTTTTTATCGTAGATCCTCAAGGAGAGCTGGTCTTTCAAGGAGGCGCCACCAATTCAAGGAACCCTAAAAAAGCTTCAAAATTTTACCTTTTAGATGCCCTCACTGCTTTAAATCAGGGGCAACAACCCCCAACTGTCGTGGCCAAAACTCTTGGTTGCTATATTCAAAGATAGGAGAATTAAATGAAAACCCTAACCTTCCTTTTTATTTTACTTTTTACATCAATTTCAATGGCCAATTGTCCAATGGAGTTTGTGGAAGTTGATCTTTGTGGAAAATTAACATGGATTGACGGACCTTACCTAAATAAAAAATCTCACTTCACAGTAGAATTTTGGGCAAAGGGAGATGAAAATAAAACTCGAATCGAACCAGAATTTGAAATCGATATTTATTCTTGGATGATCATGGAGAGTGGCATGAGTCACGGTGGCCCTAAAATAACTTCGAAAAAGACAGGAGTAGGTATCTATGAAGTTAAAGATGCTAGGTTTTTTATGGGAACTATGAAAGGCCATTGGGAAATTAGAGTAGAGCTTATGGAAAAATTTGAAGACATATCCATGGCGGCACATAAAGTAGAGTTTAATTAAAATTATGCGCTTAATTATTTTAATATTTTTATTAGGCTGTGGGGATTCCCCTTTTATCAATAAAGAAACCTCAGGTGAGGTGAGGGGAATACCAGGTCTTGAAAATGAATTAGTTTTTCCCAGTCAAAAAGTTATTCTTAAAACTTATTGGAATAAAGGGCCTATAGTTTCTGATGAATCGAAACTAACTATTATCTTATTAGATGAATATGGCAGAACTATCGACCCTCCTTTGAAATTGAATATTCTACTCTGGATGCCCACGATGGGACATGGTTCGTTTCCGGTCAAAGTTAAAAAACTTTCTCAGGGTGTCTATGAGGCCCAAGAAATATTTTTTACCATGGAAGGATACTGGGACATTCATTTTCAATTAATGGAAAATAATAAAGTTCAAGATGAGGTTAAATGGGGATTAGAACTCTAACCTTTCTTTTATTAATCATTAGTTTTAAAAGCTTTGGCGCTTCCTGTTGTGGAGGAGGGGTGATTATGCCTCTTCTTATCACTGGGGATTATCGCGCCCAATTTAATTTTACCGCCAGCAACTCCGCTGTGACTTATTCTGTCGGAGAAGATGGAGACTTTCAAAAACGCGATGGAACTAACCAGGAAGTGATAAATACTTTTACTCTTCGAGGGGCCTATCAAATATCTGATTACCTCCAATTAGGGCTTTCACTTCCCTTGCAAAATAGTAATAAGAGGACGCTAAATAGAGAAGAGAGTTCTACCGGTATAGGAGATATAAGGCTTCAGATGGCCTATGAATTTTTACCTGAGCTATCTTTTAGTTTTTGGAAACCTCGAGGCTTTATCTTTTTAAATCAAATCTTTCCTACCTCTAGATCTACTTATGATTCAATCGACCCTCTTAGAACTGATGCTCAC
Organism: Campylobacterota bacterium; assembly: GCA_003650125.1. GTDB lineage: Bacteria > Bdellovibrionota > Bacteriovoracia > Bacteriovoracales > Bacteriovoracaceae > SMWT01. The sequence goes on along the minus strand of QNFX01000035.1, from coordinate 12,502 downwards.
GGTGGAGGTTTTTTTAAAACTTCAATTGGTGTGGGCCTCGTTAAAATTATAAAGACGATGGATTTTCAGGCGATGGGGGAGGTCCATCAAGGCATCAAACGATCTTTTGATAATATAACGGTAGATCCATCAGGGGGACATTCCTTCTTATTGGGAGCAGGGTTTAATCCAGGGAACTTCCGTTTTGGCAGTTCTCTTTTATATAGTTATGAAGGGATCGCTGAAATTAATGGACAAATAAATAGTAAGGCCCAGTCCAGATATTTCTGGGAGCTGGGTTTTAATGTTAATTATTTAATCGATGGGTTTTCTATAATGGCATATTACTCTGACCAATCTTTTTTTGGGAAGGCCAAAAACACAACGCTCTCAAAGACCCTAGGAATAGGGCTTATGAAATTTATTGAATTGTAGGATTTTTCTCACCTCTAAAATATCTAATTACATCAATAGCATCGATAATGGCCGAAATCCCATTAAAGAAAAACACAACCAGAATATATCGATAAAAATTCTCATCCATTTTGATTTGATCTAGGCGAGTATAAAGCCAGATTAGCATGGGAATCCAGTGCAAGTGAGCAATGCCTAAGAGTCTCACATAACCAAATTTAAAATGAAGGTAGGGCATGAGCGTTCCAGCGATCATAATCCCCACCAAAATAACTTTTCCTGCCAAATGGTCGAGGAAAAAAATCGATGCCATATTCACTGAAAATAAAGACCAAACCCAGATGACCCAAAATAAAGGCATCTTATTAATACTTTTTATTAGCTTAAACATTATTTCCTTTTACTTAAGTGGTATATCTGCCATTAGGCCAAAATGATCTGAAATATGATGGAGGATGTTCTCATTTTTGGTTTTTATTTTTACTCTGTCTTTAAAAACTATTTTGGAAAAGAACTCATTATCTGTAGGGGGATTTTTTACTAAGATATGATCAAGAATCATATTGGGCTCTTTGCCATCAGTCAGACTGTTGTATCTGCAGAAAGTACATTTAGGAATCCCTTTTTGGTTTACCTCACTAATACCTCGTTTCCCAAAGTAGTCATAAGAATTAACGAAATCTCCGAGGATGCCATATTTTCTCAGATTAGGTCCAAAGTTAAAATCGCCCATGAAAACCTGAGGCATTTTCTTCCAAGGTCCTCGGGCCATCATATCTAGGGCAGAGATCACTTCTCCAAGCTCTACTAATTTCATGGTTTGAAAATAATTTTCTTTGGCCCAACCATTTTTAAACTCCAGTTTTCCTTTATAGGGAACACTTCCCACGTAGGGGGCACTGGTAGTTAGATTTGCAGTTAGGTGGGTACAAAAGGTGAGCATCTCTTGTCCATTAACTTTAAGACTGGCATAAATCGCCCCTCGATTAACCGTCGTTGAATATTCTGACATGGAAAAATGACCAGTTTTTTTCTTATTAAAAGGAACCTTAGAAAATAACATAGTTCCGTAGGCACCATCATAAGAAAATTTCCCAGGCCTTTTAAAAGGATTTAATAAGGATACAATTGCCACTATTTCATTTTTTCCCACTGAGGCCATTAGGCCCGCAGCACAGGTAGGATTAGACTCTGCCAAGACATCTAAACTTTTGCGGCAATCATTATTGATACAAGAATCTTTTTCTTCCCCGGTTTTATCACCACAGGTACTTAAGATACAGGTGATAAACTTTCCCTCACCAAAAAGGTCTTTGATCTTGCAGGTTTTTTTTCCTGAATCAGCAACTCTCTTTTGTTTTTTCTCGGGAATAACACTGTAGGGATAATTCTCCATAAGCGCTTTTTTTATTTTATTTTGATCTTTTTTACTCCAAACTTCTTGTAGACAAATAACATCGGCAGGTGACTTCCTCAGAGCACTGATAATAGGGTTTAACCTCTTTTTGGCCAAGGGAACAAACCCATGGGCAAGCCCAGTATTATAAGTTAAAAATTTAAGGGAAGGGGTTTTTGCTATAACTAGTATTGGCATAAAAAATATAATAAAGTATTTCATAATCATAAGCTTAACAGATAAAAATATGGATACAAAAAAACATTGGGAAAAAATTTATTTAGATAAAACACATACCGAAGTTACTTGGTTTCAAATAAAACCGTTGATCTCTCTTGAGCTTATCGACGAACTTAATCTAGGTGCTAATGAGCTAATTATTGATGTAGGGGCGGGGTCATCCACTCTGGCCGAGAATCTTTTAGAGCGAGGATTTCAAGCTTTAACAGTTCTAGATATTTCACAAAAGGCACTAGATAATATCCGTAAGCGCTTAGGTGACAAAATCACCTATCTCGTCAGTGATTTTAAAGCTCTCGCTACCGATAAAAGATTCAAGCTTTGGCACGATCGTGCCGTCTTTCATTTTCTAACCCATAAATCAGATCGATTGATCTATCAGCAGAGGCTCAAAGAACATATGGCCAGTGATGGGTATTTGCTGATCTCCACTTTCGCTAGCGATGGCCCAGAGAAATGCAGCGGCCTTAAGATTGTTCAATACTCTAAAGAGGCGCTAATAGATGAATTTAAAGAGGATTTCGTCTTTATAAAATCTCGCAATGAAACGCATATTTCACCCAAGGGCCTAGAACAGAAGTTTATCTATTGTTTGTTTAAAAGAAGACAGCAATAGCTTATCAAAATCCTAAAGGCCTCTTCAAGAGTGGAGGGGGCCAGTCTTTTTGATGATAAGACCTTTTAGATAATCACCTTCGGGGAAATTTTTAAGAATAGGACAATCTTTTGATAGGTAGATGTCTCGGATCATTTTGTCTCTACCTATAAGCTCTTGAATCGTATTTTTGAATTTTCTACGGGATACACTGTGTGTGTTTAAGAAGATGATAAGATGCCCATCTTCATTTAAAAGACCCAGAATGTTTTTTAATTCCTTCTTATAAAAATCTAAACTACTAGTTCGTTTTTTACCATCAGTAGAAAAACTTGGTGGATCAGAAATGATTAAATCAAACTTTTGATCTAATTTATTAATTACTTTCGCGCATGGGCCTACAATGGAAGTGTGATCAACATTTTTAAAATTATTGATCTCTATATTTTCTTCAAGCCAGCTCATATAAGTTTTAGATAAATCTACCGAGGTAACCTTTTTTTCTCTTTTAAGGCCCATTAAAGAGAAGGCACCAGTATAGGAAAATAAATTTAAAATAGAGTCAGCATTATAAAAATAAGCACTAAGTTGTTCTCTGATTGCCGCCATATCTGTATAAAGACCTACGTCATGGCCTTGGTTAAATTTTAAGTTAAAAGTAAGGTCGCCCTCTTTGACGGTAAACTGGGGTGTTAATTCGCCTTTTAAGGCAACAGGGGCAGCTTTTTTCTCACCAGGAATTCTTTTTTGAACCCAGATATTTTGCACTTTTAATTTACGCCTGAAAAATGAAGCGATTTCTTTTAGATGTTCCTGCCAAAAAAAGGCCTGGTAGCCAATTAAGAGGTTATCACCAAAAACTTGTACAAAAAGTCCTGGGAGTCCATCTCCCTCGCCAAAAACAAGATAGACGTTCTCTCTTTCAGAAAGAATCGGTTTTCTCTTTTCTAAGGCCACCCAAAGTCTTTTGAGTAACTCTTTTTGAAATAAAATCACCTCTTGTCCCCAGAATCTGGCCTTGACTTTTGGATGATTCGGGTCGTTTATAAAATGGCCTAGGAAATTACCTGTTTTGGCATCCTTGATTTTTAACACTGGCCTATCAGGGAAATGTTTAGAGTACTTATCCTTGGTAATCCAAGGGTGCCCATTTTTAAGGGATTTTATGGTAGCTGGGTGGAGGTTTAAAATATCCATGAACTCTTTTACACACCATTTCCTCTAACTCCTAGGAAAATGTAGTTTTTTTAGGTATGTAAGTTCTATGAAATACATCATTTTCAATAAACCTTATGGGGTTCTCTCCCAATTTACCACTGAAGAGGGCCATAGGACTCTAAGTGAATTTGAGCTACCTAAGGGGGTTTATGCTGCTGGGAGGCTGGATAAAGACTCTGAGGGACTGCTCCTGCTCACTGATGATGGGCCTTTTATTAAGATGTTTCTCGACCGCCATGAGAGGGTCTACTGGGCCCAGGTGGATAAAATAGCTAGCAAAGAAGCTCTTGAAAAGCTCGCAAAAGGGGTCAATTTAAAAGATGGCAAGAGCAAACCTTGTAAAGTGAGAGCAATCTCAAAACCAGATCTCCCTCCGAGAAATCCGCCTGTAAGGTATCGAAAAGAGATCCCTACTTCTTGGTTAGAACTGACTTTAAAAGAAGGTAAAAATAGACAAGTGAGAAGAATGACTGCGGCCATAGGTCATCCCACCTTAAGACTTATAAGAGTCGGCCTTGGTAAATTTAGACTTAAAAATCTAGAACCAGGGAAATGGGTTGAGGTCAAAAAAGAAGATATTATTTGAGTACAACAATATAGAGAATAACGATCAAAAGAAGATATACGGCACCTAAAATATGAGAAATCCTAATTGCTAAGACCTTGTCTTTAGCTCCTATAAAACTAGTAAAGACCGCTCCTGAAAAGGCCAAAAAAACCAAGCTGAGAGCTGAGAAATAAAATATATCAATTTGTGTCAGATAGGAAAGAGTAGGGACCATGCCGGCTATTATAAAATCGTAGGCAACCAAGGTTAGAGTCGAAATTGTTGTTACACTTATTCTTGCGGCCACTTGGGTCGGATCTATTCCAAAAATTGACCCAGCAATCATTAAAATTATGGTTAGTGGATAAAATATTTTCCAAAAATAAAAATGGGGTTTTCTTTCACTTTTTATTTTCATTGATAAACCTTTAAAAAGAACAGGCCTATCTCCTCCTAAATCGATTTCTTCTTCAGTTATGGCGCCATCTCCAAAGATCCATCCCTCAATAGAAAAATTTCTATTTCGCAGTCCCTTAAAATCATCAATGCTTAAGAAAACATTTTTATCTGGGGTGATAAAATCAAATATCAATATTTGCTTATCAAAGGGGAAATCAGAATAATCTGCTCTAAATGAGATGGTGCCAGTATATCTTACTAGGCGAGAGACTAATCCATTTTTATCCACCGTAACTAAATTATGAGTGTCAGCAATAAGGTTTTTTCTGCTCATGAGCTCAATTCTTGGATGCCAAATTTTATTTAGATGGATACTCGTTGGTTTTTTATATTTTCCTTTAAGTCTTCGGTCTTTCCATTTTGTGGAAACAAAAAACTTAACGTAGGCAGATTTTTTTGAATCATCAATCTGAAAGACATCTGCCAGATAAATACGTAGCTTCACTTCCACTTTTTTATTGGGGGCGGTAGTGTAGTTGGCAGACCAGAGAGGTCCACTGAAAATAAAAATAGCTATGATTAAAAGACGACAAATCATATGTTTATTTTACCCCCTTTATTAAGTTCATGGTGATAAAAAACAAGAGATTATGAATTTAAAAAAAAGGTTTATTTAGAAATCAAATAATACTTATTTAATAGATTGAGCTTTTTTTCTATAGGTTGACTAAACTCTTATCTAAGGAGGAAAATATAACATATGAAAACTCTGGTTGCGTTCTTAATCTTTTTTTGCTTTAACTCTTTCGCCCAACAAATCCTTTATGTAGATCGCATGAATTACTATTACCGAAATGACCTCGGAGGAAGAAATGATATTTACTATTATTTACCCTCCATAACTTACTTTGGGAAAGCTGAAAAATTAGGAATTGAGGGAAGCAGAGGGCTTAAAATAATTTATGAAAAAAGAAACTCTGGCGGAAGATATAAGGGGGGCATCTGTGGTTTTATAACAGGTGTCAGAGCTCCTCCTCGTGGTTATCAAAATCTCACGCCCTATAAATACATCTCTTTTTGGGTTAGAGGAGAAAAAGGTGGCGAGAATTTTAATTTAGGAATAGCTGATAGGGCCCATTTTGAAAAAGGGAGCACTTATAGGTCTTTACCGGTAAATCGATATGTATCTGATGAAATTATTACCACCAAGTGGAAGCAGGCCTTTGTTCCTATGGAGTACTTTAAAGTCAACTGGAATGAGATAGAAACTATTACTATTAACTTTGATTCATACGTTTTTGAAAATGGCGAAGGGGAGGGAGTCATCTATCTAGATGACCTGGCCTTTTACAGCGAGATTCCTAAATATCTAGAGGTTCAAAAGGAATATCCTCTCGTTCCATAACCAGAGGTTCATCTCTTTTTATTTTATTCATGGCCTGGTAAGAATTCCTTTTTCCAAGTTTTTTTCTTTCAAATACAATTTGGGCCTTTTCAAGTTCTATGGCATCTTCAATGGTTAAAGTAGCAACTTTTTTTTCTATTTTTGCAGTTTCTTCTGGAAAAAATACTACATCATCTTCTTTTTCAAAGGGGTCTATAAATAAAATCCCAAGGATCATTAAAAATATTGAGATAAAGAAAAATTTAGTCATCTTTTTTACTCTCTAATTTTTCTACAGATTTATTAAAGGCGACCTCAATTTCTTTGAAAAAGTCACCTTCTCTAAAACTTATCTTTTTTAGCTTCCCAGTTTCCGCCATATCTTCAAAATAAGAGCGAAGTTTTATTAGCGGTCCTGCCACTCTATTTGAGAGGATTAGGCCAAAAATAACCAAGTAAATAAATACGAAAACACCGGTAAATAAAAATACTTTATTCATGATGGATTTTTGCATCCCCAAAAGTTTATAAAAGGCATGATTCGGGGGAAGATTTAATTCTTTTCCATACACTGATAATTGCTTGAGAAAATAAAGATCTCCCAGGTAGAAGAAAAGAATCGCTAAAAATAGCGCTGCCACTAAAAATACAATAAATTTTATTTGAAACTTGGGATGAATTAAGAGTTGACCTTTCTTCCAACCACGCACACTCGAATGTTTGTTTTCCATGAAAAATATTCGGTTTTTTTATTTAAAAATCTTAATTTAATTTGTTAAATTACCGATATTTACAATTAGAAATGAAGAAATTTTATGTAATTTCCATTCTTTTTGTTATATCGGTTCTTTCTTATATTAATTATGAGGGAGATCTGGAACCTCTTGATCTAGATATTCTTGGTAGGAAACCTCAGTCTATACGCCCTATCGTGCCGGACAAGAAACCTATCAAAAGAGCTGAAATAAAAATCTTAACTGAAAAAGATGTAGCTAACGTAAAACTTATCAATGTCCAAAAGATACCACCTAAAAATCAACTGCTCATAAAGGCCATCAAAAGAGGCTCTAGTACTGTAATAAGATCAAAAAAACGCCAGGATGAAGTTTTTGTTTTAAAAGAAATGAATGCACTATCTCCAAGTTTTCAAACTACTCTGGGCACCAATATAAAAAATAAACAAGAATCCAACCAAAGACTATTTACCGGGTCTTCTGCCACCAAATTCTCTGAACCCGCATCAAAAATGGCCATGGCCTTTTACAATAGTTCTGTATCAGGAATAATATCACGTCCAGATGGATCGACTACTTATATTCAATCAGACTCTAAAACGGGAAAGGTTTATTCTTATACTGCGCAGGCAAGTGAAGCTGATTGTCATGAGAGTGTTGATAGCGAAGGAGAAGTCGTTTATAATTTTTCTGCTTCAGGTGACGACTTAATCAATATAAAAACAAAAGGTGAAGAAGTAGAAATATTTCCCGCGGAAAATACAAATACTGGTGGAACCTCTACTGATGAAGAAGAAGCAGGAATAGCAACCGGAATCAACCCTCCCGAATATGATAAATCTCTGGTAAACATCAACTGGCTTATTTGGGTAGATAAAGCTTCAACTAATCTAAAAGATAGTGCAGGCAATTTAATTCTTACACTTGAAGAGCACGCATCTCTTCAACTGTCTAAAGTGGCGATGATGAACGCTCTTTATCAAAATCAACTTGGAATAAAATTCACCCTGCAAGAAATTATTTTAATGCCTGAGGATGACCTTCAAAATGATCCCATTTATAATCACACTGATGAAACTAATACCGCTCCTGATATGACTCAACCCCAATATTGTTTACAAGAAGGTGCTCGTTGTAATCCTATACTTGGTGCAAAACATCTGATGGAAAAATATAGGCCTCGAGAAATTTATCATTGGGATCAGGTCCCTTATCAAATGAGGGCCAACAAGACCGAGGATACTTATAAATGGGCAGGTCTTGCGGGATGTTGTGCTGGAGCTGCGAGCGGTGTTTATGTTCAAAATTTTTCTACTAAAACTGGTGCCCTAACCCATGAGACTGGACATAATATAGGTATTTCTCACACGATGAGTGGGGGAATAATGGGAGGAAGTGCCGTTGATGGAAGATCTTTCTTTTCTTTTGTAAGGGAGGGAGACTTTAAAGGAATCAAGCTAGGGTCCACTCAGGCCTATGAAAAAATGTCTCCAAGGTCCTGGTTTACTTCCCTGCATCCCAAGTACTCCCAGATGCGAAACCCCGAAGAAATGCCTTGGGCGGTGGCAGATAATTATCAGCTTATAGTAGAAAGTGATCCCAACTCAAGAGAGATCACTATCAGTCCCATGACAAATGATCTTTTATTCACTCCGGAGGGAAAGTGGAATGAAAGTTTAGATATTCCAGAGATAGGGCCTATCTATCCTCCCAACGCCGGAGTTTTAACTCTTCTTCCTGATAATCAGGTTAAGTTCATCGCCAATGAAGGTTTCTATGGGCCTGTTAAATTTAGATACACCTTAAGAGGTCATCTCCCCGCATATTTACATGCAAGCACTGACCCGAAATGTCTTCACGCGAATAAAAGATGGAGCTCTACTTATTCAGATATTGTAATCGAAGATTGTAATATCGAAACTGAAAAACCAGAAGAGAAGGATTACAACTTCAATATTCCCTTCTTTCCAAGTGAATCTCCGATTTTTAAAATTAAAAATAATAGTGGGTGTTTAAGGCCTTATTCTGGAGGTGAAGATATTTCTACCTACGGACTAAAGCAATTTGCTGATGTCTATTTTGTAGGTGCCTGTAACGGTGAGGAGAATTGGGATCAATGGAAATTCGAACCGGTGGCCATGGATATTCCAGATGTCTTTCGCATTAAGAATAAGTTTACTGGATTTTGCCTCAATAGTATGAAGAATATGCAAAGTGATTGCAATGATATCAATAATTACTGGCAAGTTAAGGCCACTCCAGATCCGAGCCCTCAAGAGAAATGTTTCACCGGGAGTGATAGATTTATTACCACCACAGGGGTTTATCTAAAAAATTGTGGGGACTTGATAACGGATGAGAATCAAGATTGGATGATTTCTGATTTTCCTGCCCAATCAGAAATTAGGAAAAGTAATTGGACGGCCTACCGTTTGATTATAAATTCAAATGATAACACTGTTTCCCAAGAAGGACTTAATATTCATCTTCGATGGGATCCAAAGCCAGAGAATGGTCACTATGGATATAGATGGAATTTTCAACAAGTAGAGGACTCAGATAAATATCGAATCATCAATGATTTCTCAGGACTTTGCCTTTCAAGAACCCAAACACAAATTAATTGCAGTTATAAAAATACCACCTGGAAAATTACTTCTTTGGGTAATGATAAATACCAAATCACAAGTGTCCCTGATGGGGATTACGATACCACCTATCAATTAGTATCAGTCAGGCAACCAAGAGAAGGGTGGCTTCACGCAGGTGATGTGACTATTGATGTAGTCGAGGGAACTGATGCTCCGGGTGAGAATATTGATTTGGCCCAAAATCTCCAAGTAACAATTCCTATGAACTCATTCCATTTCTGGGGACAAGATGCAGATATTGAAGAGTTTATTTTTAATCCCCTCATGGACTTAACCTTGATGCCTCAAACTTTGGGGGCGGACGGAGAGCCAATCTCCATTTATAGAAATCCTATTCAAATGGATTTAACTTTAGGAACTAGTGAGCAGTATCAAACTATTAAAAGGAACGCGATTTCGATAGAAAGTGTAGTCAACACAACTCCTGCCTTGGCCGATTATCGAATTATTACAGGACAGTTTACTCAAGGAGGACTTTCGGGAGAGTTGGCCAATGGGTACATAGCGGTTAAATTAAGAAGAGATGCAGGCACCTATAGGCCTGATTACGTAACTTTTGATGTTGAAGTAAAAGATCAAAAAGGAATACAAAATACTGTTAGGGTAAACCTTATTCCCCCCATCGCTAGAGTCGACCTTGATAGTGTTGAGGTTCGAGCAAATGAAGCTTTTAATTTAGGTACCCAAGATATCGCTTCGGCCCCTAGTATTGTATGGAGAAAAATTTATGGGCCTGGAAATTTTGTAGAGAGTGGTAGTACTGCCTATTTAACAGAACCGGGAAAATATCTTCTTCGCATGACCGCAATTAAAAATGGATATTCTACATTTCAAGAAGTGAATATAAATGTTCTAACCGACACTGGAGAGGAATATGTTCCCGAAGGGCCCTTGGCCCCAGGAGAAGAGGCCCCACCAACCAATAAGATTGTTATTCGTCCTGATGGAACCAGACTTATAATAACACCAGATGGGGTAGTTTCAGAACAAGATCCAGAAACTGGTGATGTAATCACAAGTGATAAAGAGTATAAGCAGCTTTCGATAGCGAATCCTTCAAATTTTTCTTACATAAATAATGATGATTTTTTATTTGTGACTCTCGGTGGAAACGAAATAAACACCGGAGTTAAAGGAAAGCATGTAAGTATGGGAGTGGATGGTTTTATCTTGGCCATATTAGATGATCAGGAATGTTTAAATCGGGGAAAAAGTCCAGGTTGTCTTTATCAATATCCATTTGATTCGAAGGATGAGAATTACTGGGGGGGTAAACAAAGATTTACCGGGAAAAATTCTCAACATCAAACATTGTCAGAAATAAGAGATGTTTTTGCCAGAGATATTCATGTTTTAAGTGTTGATCATATTGCCATTGTAGATGTTGATGGGGCCCTTTTTGAGATGAGTGAACACATATCTACCAAAGAAGGTGAAGAGAGTAGGGGAAACGAATTTTGGGAGGTTGGCGGTGTTTGGCGAAAAGTTAAAATTTCTATTCACGGCAGGATCGTTGGAATAGGAGAGGATAACATACTTAAGAAATGGTATAAGGGAAGCTGGTTTCCTATGAAACAAAATGTTGGAGATTTTTCATTTGAACATAATGGCAAAATCACCGCTATTGATTTTGACAATAATATAGAAGACATTCCCGAGCCCTACTTTTCATCTCACTTTAAAGTCAATCATAACTATAATGCAGAGGTGGGAGAAATCTCTCTAGGTCAGGATGGTTTAGGTCATTTTAGAAGATTTTGGAGTAACACCGCCAAATCAATTTATTGGTTTGGAACGGATATTAATAAGAAAAATCCTATTAACTCCAATATTAGTGGCAGTCTTGATTATGCAAATGTTTATGTAGCAAATGCTTCAAAGGTTTGCTCATGGATACAAAATTCAGCTGGTTTTAGAATCTTTAAAGAAAATGAAGATGTAGCGGCCCCTCCAACCCAGGCATCTTTTCAAGATAATATTGTATGTGCTTCGGACGGAACTGTGATGTCTATCATAACCAATGACAATGCAGCGAATGCAGGAATTCCCGAAGGGTCTGCACTACAATTAATAAATGGAAGCTGGTATCCGGTTGGAGGAAAATTAAAACAACTTGATATCGCTTCAGAGCATATGGTCTATGGAGTCGGTCTTGAAAATAGGGTTTGGAAAAAAGAGGGTAAAAATTGGAGAAGGATTGCCGGATTAATGAAGCAAATTGCAGTTGGCGCAGATGGGACTCTAGCAGGAATTGGAACAGATGACTTTGTTTATCTTAGGATCGAAGAAGAGTGGGTAAACTTAGATGTTAAGGCCAAAAAGATTGCGGCCTCAGTTAATAATCAAATTGTCTATATTGGAATGGATGATATCGCGTATACCAACTATACTTATTTTTTCCCTATTCCCATTATTCATAATATGACAAAATCTGTTGTTCGCCCTAGAAAAGGGGTTGCCTACCAAAAAATTAGAGATTATCGACCGATCTTTTCCTTTCCTAACGGAACTAGTATTTGGGAGGCCACCAATCTTCCAGATAATTATGTAAACCTTGGACATGTTGTCTCAGATTCTACAGACGAACCATCTTTTGAAACCAGAGGATATCTGGAAAGAGTAGAAGCTGCTCCTGATATGATGGTTATGCCCACAGACTATGAAGAGTTAGCAGTATTACATGTAGGACGTAATTTAAAAGTTTATAGGCCTATTGCTCAAGCTGGATACAGTTGTCTCGGACATGTGGCCTGGGGTCCAGAAGACCCTACATCAGATGAAAAACCACCACTTGAGCTTATTAGATGTGTATCTTCTGATTATATTGAAAATGCATTACTGGAACCAAAAGCTGATAGTAGTATCTTTCGGATTATTCCAGCAAATGATAGGGCCAGTTCAACAGAATATTTTCAATTTTGGACGGGGGAGGAGAGTACTGCTGT